>SBHJ01000282.1 GCA_006226465.1 Alphaproteobacteria bacterium
TCGATCCCGCCCAGGATCATCACGAACAGCGGGATGGCAAGCAGGCCGAATTCGACGATCGTCGCGCCCTGCTCGTCGCGCGCGAGCTTCCGGAAGAATGGCATGGGCAAATTCACTTGGTCAACCTGAGGTTGCCGATACCCTGCCCGATAGAGGTAAATTTTGCCTCAAGGTCGCTGCCATCGCTCTCGAAGAAGTGCGCGGTGGTGGTGGCGCAATTCTTGTGATCGTCATTGGTGGGCACGTCGAGCGTGACGACCCAGACGGTGAAGCCCATCGATTTCGCCAGCGTGCACAGGTTGCGGAACCGTTCGCGGTGGTTGTCGGTTGTCGTGACGTTGCTTCCGGCATCGGCATAGGTGCCATTTCCCAGAAGGCGGTTCTGATACCGTTCCACCCCGAATGCCGAATAATGCCGGTTGGTCGCATAGGTATAGCCATCGGTGAAATAGATGATGTGGACGTTGACCGGGATATCGTCGATGTCACTCGGGTTGTTGGCTGCAAGAAAACCGTCGCGCGAGGAGAAGCGGATACCCCACAGCATGCCGATATCCGAATAGGTCCCGCCGTTTACCCGCGCGGTGACCTCACCAACTGCGGTCGCAAAGTCATCCTCGGTGTCATAGATGTCGAAGGGCTTCGAATCCGCCGGGCATTCGTCGATGTCGTCGGTCCAGTAGTCGCCTTCCTGGGTGATCTTTTCAAAGCGACCGAACTGGAGATCCTCGTCCTGCGAATTTCGCGGCGTTTCGTTGATATCGTCGAGCGTCACCGTGGTGCTGTAGGTAAACTCGCCCTTGTTATATGACCGGCCATAGCTCGGACGCTCTTCGATGCAGCCATAGCCGCTGGTGCGAAAGCCCTGGATGATACCATTTTCGTCCGATGCGCCATTCTGGCCATTGTTCCATTCCATGTCGTTGGCATTGACCAGCCTTTTCCCGACCGGGATGGTTGTGCAGACGGTCTGGCCCTTGACTTTCGAACAGCTCTGCATGTCGAGATCGACGAAATACTGATCGCGCAGGATGTCCTGGTTCGACAGGCTGCGCGCGACGTTGACCGTTTGCGCGAATGGCACGAAACCGAAGCGCGTTGTCGATCCGGTGTCGCCATTGTCGAGCGCGCGATAAAGCCCCATCACGCCTTCGCGTAGCAGATCGATCTTGGCGGCACCGCCGGATGAAGGTGCATTGTTCATCGAGCCGGTTACATCAAGCACCAACATCACATCGTTATGACCCAGGTCGCGCTTGGCATCGCAGCCGACCGAAATGTCCATCGAGTCGAACCCGAAGATGTACATGATCGAGGTGGGAACCGTGCCGCTGGCCGTGCCAATCACCTGCGATGCATCGTCTGGATCCTGGTCGATCACGAAATTGACATCATCGACCCCATTAGTCCCAGCCGGGAAATTGAAGTCGAAGAATTTACGTGCCTCTTCCTCGGTCTCGTCGTTCCAGTCGTAGCCGATCATCGCCAGGCGCCCGGCCAGTGCCCCTGCATCGCAGGCGTTTTGCAGCTTGTTGCGCGCCATGTAGGTGATCGACGCATCGATCCCGCTCCCGATCATCAGCGTGATCGGGACCAGGGCTGCTGCAAACAGCATCAGCGCGTTACCATGCGTATTGCGCGCAAGCTGGCTCAGGAACTGCTTCATATTCGCACTCCGAAAATCCTGCGTGGATTACGGCGCAAATATTACCAGCCCGTAAAGGACCGAAACCTCAGGATTTCTGCGGCTCAGCGGCAATTTGGCGGTTCCTTAAATTAACCAATCAGGGCAGGCATTCGATAACCAGCGAAACAGGCCAAATCCGCCAACTCGCTCGGCCCGCCCGGAATCTGGCGCTCGAATGTGCGCAAAGACCGGCCCAAGAATGCAGCATGAAGAATTTTTGCGTCGCGCCCCAAAACGGTTGCACGCACCCCAAGCGTGTGGGCCGAATCGGTGCCGGCCCGATTCGCGATTCGCTCGGCAGGTATGGAATCGACTCGCCATGGATCCGCTCCAGGGGGACAGGAAATTATCCAAGATCAAGGTAATTCCCGGCCGGTTTGCAAAACTGCGTTAACCTTCGCATCGCCTGCTCCAGCGTTGCCAACCATCTGCTCAGGCATGCCAGCCAGCCGCGCCTGGCAAGCTTTCCTAGGGCTTTGGTAACCCTCTCTCCAAACCGCGCAGTAGGGCTTGCCAGTCCATTGCGGCGTCATGTTCAATGCACGCCTCCCCTTGCCGTTGCTTGCCGCCGGCCTGTCGCTGGGTCTAGCTGCTGCTCCAACTCAGGCCGCAGCGGCACCGCTGGCGGTAACACTGCCCAGCGCCATGCCGCTCGCTGCGATTGGCGCTGCGCGCCTGGGTTGCCTCACCAATCCTGCGCTGGCGGCTCCGCTCGCGGCGCCGGCACCTGCTCCGATCAGCAAGAGTGCCGCGATCCTGGGCGGACAAATGAGTGCACTTGAGCGGATGCGCCTGCAGCAAACCGGCGCCGCCATGGACACACCAACTAAGACAGCATCGCTTGCCCCGGTTCTCCCGCTGGCTGGCAATGCGCTCCCCGTCGCCGCGGTGGGTTTCGCCTGTCCCTCCCTTCCGCAGGCAACCACTATGGCGACGGGCATAAATTCGATGCGAACGAGCGGTGCCTTCCTGGGAACCGAGCGCATCAAGATCGGACGCACACGGTTCGATCGTGACTGGCAGCGCGTCTCAGCCAACGATCTGTCACGCCGCGATGTCGGCCGCGTACTAGGCACCTTGCCCGCCGACGAAGGCGATCTGCTCAAGCGCGTCAACCGCTGGGTCAATCACGAAATTGCCTATCGCGGCGATGGCCGCCGCGACAATTGGGCCAATGCGCGCGAAACCCTGCGCGCACGTTCGGGCGATTGCGAAGACTATGCAATCCTGAAGATGCAGATGCTGGCCAGCGCCGGGATCGATCGCGAGGACATGATGCTGACCCTGGCGCGCGATACGCTGCGCGGGGTCGACCATGCCGTATTGCTGGTGAAGACCGCAGGCGATTGGGTGATGCTGGATATGCAGAGCGATCGGGTTGTCCCTGCGGCCGGTAATTACGGATACAAGCCCGTGATCAGCTTTGCCGGGGCGCAGAGCTATATCCACGGGCGGCCTTACCAGGCGCCGCAAGCGGATCGCCCATTTCAACTGGCGATGGCAGACTGATCCTTCAGCAGAAAAAGCCGACCCAAAGGGTCGCAAGGGCGACCGCCCGCCCCCTTCGGCTGGCTGGCAAGCCAGCCGCTCAGGATAAACTGCGCGATGCGCCTGTAAGGCGTGAGAGCGAGGAAATCGCAAGCGCGGATGCGCTTGCGGAATATTAACGCTCAGTCATCGCCTGGTTGAGGCCGCGCGTGATTGGTTTGAGCAGATAGCTCAGTACGGTCTTCGAACCGGTAATGATTTCGACATCGCAGATCATGCCGGGCACGATCGGCAACCGCTTGCCGCCCTTGGTCAGGTAACCGCGATCGGTCTCTACAATCACCGTGTAGTAGGCTTCGCGCTCGGCCTCGTCATAGACGCTGTCTGCACCGACCTGCATCACCCGCCCGGTCAGGCCGCCGTAGGTGGCAAAATCATAGGCCGTGACTTTCACCGTCGCCCGGTCGCCCACTTTGATGAATGCGATATCCTTGGGTGCGACGCGCGCCTCGACCAGCAGCTTTTCGCCCACCGGCACGATCTGCATGATCTTTTCACCCGCGTTGACGAAACCGCCAACCGTGGTCACCTGCACATCGTTGACAATCCCGGCAGCGGGAGATCGCAACTCGTTGCGTTCCTTGCGTGCTTCGGCACCGCGAATGGTCTCTTCGTTCACCGCAATCCGGGTGTTGATCTCTGACCGTTCATTGAGCGCCTGTTGGCGGAATTCCAGACGGGCACTGCTCAGATCGGCCAGCGCCTGGCTGACGGCGGCCTGGGCCCGTGCGACGCCTTGCCGTGCTGCCTGCAAGCGTCCGCGGGTATCGACAAGGTCACGCTGCGCAGTAAGCAGCTCGGTGCGCGGAACGATTCCCTTCCTCGCCAGTGGTTCGAGCAAATCGACCTGGTCTTGCGCCAGACGTGTGCTGTTTTCGAGCGCAGAAACGGTTGCCTGCGCTTCGCTCAGGTCGCGACGACGCTGTTCGACCGCCGACGAGAGCGAGTTCTCGCGGCTGCGCGCGGTCGCAATCCGGACGTTTTGCAAGCGCTGTTCCTCGAGGCAGCTCGTTCCTTCACCGCAATTGACTTGGCTGCCCGCCGCCTCGCCTTCGAGCCGTTGCGCGCGCGCCTGGAGCCGCTCGGTTTCGGTCTTGATCTGGCCCAGTTCGGAGGCCGCCTGCGCATCGTCGAGCCGCACCAAAAGCTGGCCCTTTTTCACGCTTTGCCCGCCGCGGACCAGTATTTCGGCGACGACTGCCGGCTCGGAAGGTTGCACCAGTTGCGCCTTGGACGAAGGGATAACCTTGCCCATGCCGCGGGTCACTTCTTCGGTTTCGGCCACACTGGCCCAGCCGAGCAGCAGGATCATGGTCGCGGCGCAAGCTGCGATCAGCTTGCGGTTGGCGTCCCAGTCGGCCACTTCCTCGCGCCACCGGTTGATGCGTTGCTTGATCTGGCTCACTGGGCGCTCTCCGCAGCCTCCGCAGAATAGTCCGCGCTCAGCTCACGAATCTGGGCCGAACCGCCGGCGCCACTCCTGCCGTTGACCGGGTCGGGAATGCGCAATCGCCAGGTCTTGGTCGTGTCGAGCCGCCCGCCGACATCAGCCGGTGCGTGACGATCGGCGACATGCGGGGTCACCGTGGTGCCGGGAACGAACGCCGGTTCTTCGGGTTCCATCTGTGCCGCGAGCATTGCCTCCAACCGGGACCGATCGATCTGCGGGATGAACTCGCGCCCGGTCCAGTGGTCGGAAAATGCCCGCTGGCTGCCCGCCCCACCGGGAAAACGATAGAAGATATGCGCGCCGATCTTTTCGATCTTGGCAAGCGTGTAGGCCCAGCGCGGCAAGACATAATCGGCATGGTAATGCGTTGCCGAACCGACCGAAGGTTCGACAGAACCGGCCAGCGCCGCCCTGGCCACATCGCGCGATTCGTTCCACTGGCGCGCCATCGGCGTGCGCAGCAGCGATCCGTCGCAGGTGAAGCTGAACTGGCAAACCGGCAGGTTCACCCCTTCATAGACCACGCCGCATACCGAATTGGGATAGGCCGGGTGCTTCAGACGGTTGAGCACGACCTGCGCCACGGCGCGCTTGCCCCGGAGCGGCTCGTTCGCCGCCTCGTAATAGATCGCCTGGGTCAGGCATTTGAGCGCGGTGCCATATTGCGCGCTGCCCGTACCGATCGCGGAAAACCCGCTCATCTGCGCCGGCTGGCCCGAAATCGGGATCAGTGCGTTGCGCTCCTGCGCGCTCAGCCCTTCGACGATGATTTCCGCCTGCACGCCGCTATCGAGCGACTTGAGCTTGGCCATTTCACGCGCCTTCATCGCGATGCCGCTTTCGGCATGGCCGGCATCGAGATTGCCGAACAGCAACGACAGGCCAAGCGCCGCGATTGCCAGCGCGCTGCCGCCGATCGCCAGCCGTCCGCGCGCGGTTCCGGCCGTCTCCATCAACGAACGCTTGGCATTGCGCGAAAGGGCCATGGCGTTCATTGCGACATGCCCCCCTGGTTGCTGGCGCGCGCCAGGATTTCGGCCTTGGGCCCGTCAGCCACCACGCGCCCCTTGTCGAGCACGATAATCCGGTCGGCCAGGTCGAACAACGCCGGGCGATGGGTCGAAATCACCAGCGTCTGGTCTTCCGACAGCGATTCCTTCACCCGGTTGACGAACTGCCGCTCGGTCTGCGCGTCCATTGCGCCGGTCGGCTCGTCGAGGAACAGCAACTCGCACGGGGATACGAAGGCCCGCGCCAGCGCGAGGAAACTGCGCTGCCCGCCCGACAGCCGCCGCCCCTGCTCGCCCACGGCGCGGTCGAACCCGCTGTCGTCGCGCGCAAGGAACTCGTCGGCGCCGCTCATCCGCAGCGCTTCGAACAGGCGTTCGTCATCGACCCCGGGCGCGCCGAGCGAAAGATTGTCCTTGATCGAACCGGTAAACAAGCTCGCGTCCTGACCTACAAAGCGAAAAGCAGTGCGCAAATCCTGCGGCCGGAATTGTCGTGAGTCGATACCGTTAACCAGGAAAGCGCCGTCCGTGGGCTGATAAAGTCCGCAAATTAACCTTCCAAGCGTGGACTTTCCCGAAGCGACACGCCCGATGAGGGCAATCCTTTCACCCGGCTTGATGGTCAGGTTCATCCGGTCGAGCGCGGGCACCGGCGAATCAGGATAGGCGAAGCTGCATTCCTCAAGCTTGAGCGTGGCCTTGCGCACCGAAGTGGGCAGCGAAGACGCACCAAGGCGGCGCTCGTCTGCCACATCGAACAGGCGTTCGATCGATTCGAGCGTGGTGCGCGCCTGGCGGAAACGGGTGAGAAGGAAGGCGATCTGGCCCGCCGGGGCAAGCGAGCGCGAAGACAGCATGACGATCGCGATGATCGCGCCCATGGTGATCACACCCGCTGAAAAGAGGTAATAACCGCCGATGATCAGCGAAATCGAGGAAACCTGCTGGAAGCTCTGCGCCAATCCTACCGCGATCGACTGAATTCGCTTCAGCCGCTTTTGCGACTGGCTGCCGATCTCGGCGAGGTTGTACCACCGGCCCATCATCGCGCGCTCGCCCGCCATCGACTTGAGCGTCTCCATGCCCGCGACCGATTCCACCAGCAGCGTCTGCTGCAGCCCGTGATCGGCCTGCGCGTCGCGCGCCGCATCGCCGACCTTGCGCTGGAGGTAGAAGCCAGCCACGGCCATCAGGCACATCGCGGTGAGCGGCACCAGCGCCAGCCACCCGGCGATATAGGCGATCACCGCCACGAACAGCACCAGGAAGGCCAGGTCCACCACCAGCACGATCGTGGTCGAGGCGAAGAAATCGCGCACCACTGCATATTCGGAAACCCGCGCCGCAATTGCCCCGGTGTTACCCTGCCGTGCTGCCAGCGGCAGGCTGAGCAGGCGCCCGAATATCTTCTGCGACAGCTTGATATCCAAACGCCGCCCGATCTCGTCGATCACATTGGTGCGGGCGCTGCGCAATGCAAATTCCATCGCGAAGGCAAGCAGGACCCCGATGCCAAGCACCCACAGGGTCGAGGTCGCGCGGTTCGGGATCACCCGGTCATAAACGTTCATCGAGAACAGCGGGAGCGACAGCGCCAACAGGTTGATGATCGCCGAGGCGACCAGCACCGGGCGGAACGCCTTGCGCTCCTTGCGCAATTCGCCCCAGAACCAGTGGTGCCGCGCCTTCTTGTGCCACGGCGCTTCCTGTTCGCGCAGGCTGTCGGGATCACCGAATACCGACAGGAAGCCGCCGGCGTAGTCCGTCATCACCTCGTCGCGCGGCAACCATTTTGCCTCGCTATCCTCCGGCGTCCACAGCAGCAGCTCGCCGCCGCGCGCCTCCTGGATAACCGCAACCCCGCCATTCTCGCGCGAGATCAGCGCGGGGTATTCCCCCTCGCGCGTCGGCAGGCGCTTGTAATCATGTTGGTCGAAATCGAGCCCCGCGAGTTCGATCGCCGCCCCGGCCTGGTGGAAGGGCAGATGGCCCGCGCTGTTGCGCGCCAACGAATCGAGCAGGCCCGGGGAAAAGGCGATGCCGTAACGCTTCGCCAATTCCCCGATTGCTTCGATCAGCGGATCGTTCGCCTGCACGGCTTCAACATTCCGTTTCTGCAGCACGAATGTGCCTCGCTTTCACGTGACCACTACCGCCTGGGCCAAAGCCCCTAGTTGGCGTAACGGCGATAGTCGGTTTCGGCTTCCTTCGGCGGACCGTAATCGAACCGTTCACGCTCGTTCTTGCCTGCCCCAGCCCCCGGCGCGAGGTTCATCGCGTCGAGCAGATTGTTGGTTGCGGCAAGGATCTGGTACTGCGCGAACAGCTGCGAGAAGCGCGAAGTTTCACGCCGCACCTGCGTGTTGAAGCGCGTGTTCTGCGCATCGAGCACGTCGAGCAATGAACGGCGACCGACATTGAACTGGCTGCGATAGCTGAGCAGCAGATCGTCGCTGACCTGAGACTGACGTTCGAGCGAAGCGCCGATGCTGGTTTGCGACTTGAGCGCAGACCAGGCGTTCATCGTATCTTCCTCGGCCAGGCGGACCATTTCATGCAGGCGATAGCGCGCCTGCGATGCGCGGTGCACCATCTCTTCATACTTGCCGCGGGTCAGCCCACCGTTGAAGATGTTCCAGCGCATATAGACGCGCGCCTGGATATCGTTGGTTTCACCCTTGAAGCCATCGATATCGTCGCCAATCCGGCCACGCACATCCACCCCGAAGGTAGGATAGAAATCGCCCTTGGCGGACATCACCAGGCCATGCGCCGCATCGACATCGGCCTGCGCCTCGCGAACCAGCGGGTTGCGAGTGCGGGCCATCCCGATCGCCTCATCCTCGGTAGAGGGGAGCGCTGCTGAAAGATCCGGCGGCAATTGCACCTGGTTGATGGTGAGGCCGGACAGGCGCCGCAAAGAATGCTGGGCCTGTTCCAGCGCCTCAATCGCCTCGGTCTCGCGGACACGGGCCGAAATCAGGCGCTCTTCCGCCTGCTGCAGATCGGCAACCGAAATCGATTCCTCTTTCACGCCCTGCGAAAGATCCTTCACCAAGGCATCGTGAAAAGCGAGGTTGTCCTGCGCAGCGGCCACGATGCGCTGTTGCAGCATCACGTCAAGATATTGGCGTGTCACCGACAAGGCGATGAACTCCGAACGTTCGATCACGCGCAGCGAAGCGCCATCGACCCGTGCAGCCTGGCGCAGCAATTCGCCGCGGCGGCGACCGAAGTCGAGGACCGTCCAATCCGCCGAGGCTTGTGCTTCCAGCGGATAGAGTTCCTGGTTGGCGATGCCGAGCGAACGGCGCGTGCGGTTTTCGAGACGGCGCACGCCTGCGGAAGCCTCAATGTCCACACGCGGCAGGTACAGCGATTGCGCCTGTTCGCGTTCGAACTGGATCGCCTCGGTGTTGTACTGCGCCTGCAGGATCTCCGGGTTGGATGCGATCGCGGTTTCGACCACGTCATGGAGCGAAACCACACCGCCGGTGTTCTGCGCGATGGCGGTTGGCGAAGTTGCTGCGAGCAGAGCGGCAGCGGCGAAGCTAGTAAGTGTCTTCTTCATCATTGCACCCTCCCTCAGCGAGTCTGGATTTCGACGCGGCGATTCTGCAGCTCGCGCACACCGTCTTCGGTGGCTACGCGAGGCTCTTCCTCACCCTTGAATTCGACGGAGACCGAAACCCCCGGAACCGTCGAGGTCAGCATGCCCGCAACGTTGTTCGCACGCGCTTCAGACAGGCCCATGTTGTAGCTGTTGCTACCCGATTTGTCGGCGTGGCCGACCACGGTCAGCGAGCCCCAGTTGCAGCGCTGGTAATTGCCGGCGACGAAATCGATCACCTGCTGCGCTTCGGCCTGCGGCGGAGCCGGGTTGTTCCATTCGAAGAAGATCAGCGCCGGGTTCTCGCACTCGGGCGCCGGTGGCGGGGCATCCCACGGATTGACCGCGTTGCGCCGCGTCCCGTCGGTCATCAGGGCATAGGCGCGCGCGCATTTGCCGATCGACACCGGATCCTTGGTAGAGGATTTGAGATAGCCCAATGCGATACCGCACTGCGCCTTGGCCTCGCTCGCCCAGATGTGGCGCGAATCGTCCGCACTCACCACTGAAACGTCATGCGTTGCCGCCAACGCCGCGTCGAAGCGCATCTGGATTTCACCCTTGAGCGAGGACATGTCCATCGCCATCAAGGCATCGGCATCGCTGCCTTGCGCCCAGGCCCCCTGGTG
>SBHJ01000040.1 GCA_006226465.1 Alphaproteobacteria bacterium
CACGGGTCACACGCGCAACAACAGGTGTTCGCGCTCCCACGAACTGATCACCGATTGATAGGCAAACAGTTCGGTTTCCTTGATCGCGTAGAATACATCGAAGAAATCTTCGCCCAAATAGTCCCGCACCGCCTTGCACTTACTGAAGCGATCGAGCGCCGCCTCGAGCGTTCGCGGCAGGGTGCGCGCACGATTATAGGCATTGCCGGTCATGCTCTTGGGCGGCTGCATCCGCTCAACCATGCCCACATAGCCACAGATCAGCGACGAAGCGATCGCCAGATAGGGGTTTGAATCCGCTCCCGGCAGACGATTCTCGATCCGACGGTTCGCTGGGTCCGAGATCGGGATGCGCAGGCCGCAAGAACGATTGTCACTACCCCATTGGACGTTGATCGGGGCGGCACTATCGGGCCGCATCCGGCGGAACGAATTCACATTGGGCGCGAACATTGGCGTGATCTGCGGCAACAGGCGCGCCAGACCGCCAATATAACTGCGAAACAGCGCGCTATCGCGGCCGTTCTGCGTGGTGAAGACGTTCCTGCCAGTCTCTGCATCCAGGATCGACTGGTGAATATGCATCGCGCTGCCCGGCTGGTCTGACATCGGCTTGGCAAGGAAAGTGCCATAGACACCGTGTTCGAGCGCCACCTGGCGCACGATCCGCTTGAACAACAGAACCTGATCGGCCAGCTCCAGCGGATCGCCGTGAACGAAATTGACTTCGAGCTGCGCCGCACCTGCCTCATGGATCATCGTATCGATGTTGAGTTCCGCCTTCTCGCAGAACTCATAGATATGCTCGATGATGTCCTCGAATTCACCAAGGGCTTCCAAGCCATAGGGCTGGCTCGCCGTTTCGGACCTGCCCGATCGCCCAGACGGTGGGACGAGCGGAAAGTCAGCATCGACATTCTTGGAAACGAGGTAGAATTCGACTTCCGGCGCAATCACCGGTTGCCAGCCGCGCTTTGCGTACAGCTCCAGCACGCGCTTCAGGATCATGCGGGGCGCAATCTCTACCGGCTCTCCTTTGCCGGAAAACGCGTCTGCAATGACATAGGCCGTCGGCGTCTGGAATCCGGGCGCCTCGCGAATGGTCGATGGATCCGGAACCAGGTAAATATCCGGATCGAATGTGGGAACCACATTCTCGATGTCCTCAGGATATTCGCCCGTGACGGTAACCGAAAAGATGCTCACAGGAATGCGCAGGCTTCGGTCCGTCAGCGATTTCAGAAATTTGTTGGCAGGCAAAACCTTGCCTCGCTGGATCCCGTTCATGTCGGGCACGATGCATTCAACTTCGCTGATGCCGTGCTCGCCGATCCAGCTCGCGATGTCGGTACTCATATTTTCCTTCCTTGCGGGAGCCGGGGGCAGCAAGGACTACCCCCGATCCACGTCTGTATCAGAAGGAGAAAGCTAGCGAAGCCACAACCGTTGCATCGCCCAGGCTGGTGAGCGCATGCGAGGTATCGACATAATCGAGCGTAGCGGTAAGTCCGCCACCCAGGTCATAACTGGCCCCGAGGATCCAGTCCTTCTTGTTATCGGCAAATGCCCCGTCCTCGATGCCGAAAGTTCCGTGCACGGACAAGGGTGAATCGCCCACCGGCATGTCACCGGAAATGAAGACATAGGTATTGTCCGTGTCGCCCAGATTGTCCTGACTTGGCGCATAAGCCACACCAAGCGTCACAGTGCCAGGGCCAATGGCGGTGCCCACCGAACCATAAAATTCGATGTAATTGAAATCGCTGAAGTCGGGATAAAGGTAATAGATCGCACCAACATCGAAGCTGAGCGGGCCGGCATCGGCGGCAAAGCCGGCGTAGAGATCAACCTCAACATCGTCGGCACCGTCTTCCAACGCAACGTTTGTTGCCCAGGCACCGAAATAGAGGCCGGATTCGTGCGAAACAGAAACTTCGGCGGTGACTTCCGGATCCTTCGACGAAAGCGAAATACCGCGGAATCGATAGTCCGAAAGCACGGCAATCTCTGCATCGACTTCCCAGGCGCCCGTGGCTTCTTCTTCATCACCATCTTGCGCGTAAGCATTGGTTGCAAAAAGGAATAATGGTGTGGCTGCAAGCGCCAGCATCCTTCTCGTCCTCATAATCCTCTCCTTCGAATACCCTGTAACCCTCATGGGCCGGACCGGAGGTAATCGATTACCCCCAGCTCCCACGGAGCACGGCTATTGAACAAAACTTCGACGACGAACAGCGAGATTAATCGGAGCTATCGCTATCGGTTTTTCCGATGGCAAGCGTATTTCGCGACCACGGCCTAGACGGCATGCTCCCGTAGATATGCCATCACCACCCCGTACAGGCCTGGCTGCGGGTGGATTATCAGTTTGACCGGCATGGCCGCCATGAGACTTTCGTATCGGCCTTTTGCGCAAAACCTCTCGGCAAAGCCGGACTTGAGCAATGTCTCGCGGATACGATAGCCAAGCCCGCCGGCGATGACCACGCCACTGGCCCCATGCGCAAGCGCAAGGTCACCAGATACCGAGCCAAGCGAAAGGCAGAAGCGATCCACCGCCGCGGCCGCTAGGCTATCTTCACCGCTGACGCCTCGCTCCCACAGCGAGCGGTCGTCACATTCGGCCAGCGCCCTGCCCTCCAAAGCCGCCAGCGACTGGTAAATATCGACGATCGCCGGCCCGGACACGACGCGTTCAACAGATACGCGGCGATGCTGCCTGCGCAGGCGTGCAAGCAGATTGTCTTCGATCGCATCGAGCGGAGCAAAATCTATATGCCCACCTTCCGTCGCCTGAACCCGATAGGCGCCCTGCCCATCTCGCCATAAATGGGCCACTCCCAGTCCTGTTCCCGGACCAATCACGCTGATCGTTCCAGATTCAGGTAACGGCACATCGGGACCTGATAGATGTTCGAGCTGGTCTGGCGGCGCCTTTGCCACAGCGTGCGCAACCGCTTCAAAGTCGTTGACCAGAGTGAAACGTTCGACCTTGAGCTTTTCCTTGATCCGCCCCGGACGCAGAATCCAGGGATTGTTGGTGAAGCGGATCACCTCACCTCCCACCGGGCCAGCTACGGCTATCGCCGCGGCATCGGGCAGGTCCCCACCCTGGATTTCGACAAAGCGTTCCCATGCAGTCTGGAAGCTGGCGAAATCCTTAGTCTGAAGCGTTACCGGATCGCCCAGAATTGCGCCGCCATCGGCTCCGATGCGAGCCAGCGCGAAGCGTGCATGGGTGCCGCCGATATCTACCGCTACGATTTGCATCACCAGCAGAGCATTAATTTGTTGCCGGCTTTCTCGCAAACACGCCAAAGCCAAGAATGATCGCGTAGCAGATTGCGGGAAGGACCATGGCCGTGGCGAGGCTGCCGCTGGCATCGGCGACCATGCCAGTTAGCAACGGCACAACTGCACCGCCAAAGATCGCGATGTTGATGATCCCTGATCCGTCTGCCGCTTTTGAGCCAAGCTTTTCGCAAGCGAGCGAGAAGATGGTCGGAAACATGATCGAGTTCATCAGGCCGATGGCAAGAAGGCTGTAGCCTGACGTGGTGCCGGTGGTGTGGGTCGAGATTGCGAGCAAGGTGATCGCACCTGCGGCAACAGTGGCGAGGATCAGACCAGGGCTAAACAAGCGGAGCGCGGCAGAGCCAATCAGACGACCGACCAGCGCACCCATCCAGTAATAGCCTACCATCTTGCCAGCGTCCTGCTCTGCCAGCCCCATCACATGGCCCTGCATGAGGTAGTTGACGATCAGCGAACCAATCGCAACTTCAGCCCCGACATAGAGAAAGATGCACAAGGCTCCGTACCCAAAGCGCGGTCGCTTGAGCAGCTGAAATCCGCCTGCAATCGAACTCTTTTCGTGCTTCTCACCCTGAAGGCGATTCCGGAATGCCCAGACCACGGCTGCGATCACTGCCAAGGCGATTGCAAGGCCAATGTATGTGCGAACGATGGTTTGGCTTTCGGCGGTACGATATGCATCGAGCTCTGCGCCTGAAAGCTCCGCCGCCGTTACGCCTGCGAGGCTACCGAGGATGAGTGTGGCTCCGACGATTGGGAATATGGTCGTGCCGAGCGAATTGAAGGCCTGCGCAAAGGTTAGGCGACTGTGCACCGTCTTTTGCGGGCCGAGCAGGCTGATCAGCGGGTTGGTGACGACCTGGACGACCACTACACCGCTCGCAAGGACGAACAATGCCAGCAGGAACAGGCCATAAGTTGCGGTCTGGCTCGCCGGAATAAACAGCAGGCAGCCGGTCATCATCGTCAGCAGCCCGACCACCGCACCTCGCATGTAGCCAATCCTCTTGACCAGCTGCGCACCGGGAATGCCGATTACCAGATAGGCGGTGAAGAAGCAGAACTGGATCAGCATCGCCTGAGTATAGTTGAGCGTGAACAACTCTTTCAGCTTGGGCAGGATGATGTCGTTGAGCGAAGTGATGCCGCCGAAAATGAAGAATAGTGCGAATACGAAATAGTTGAGGCCGGGCGCGTCAATCGGTGAGCCTTCCTCCTCAATCGGATTCGGATCTGTGCTCGTTGCCAACCCAGGTGCCAGTGCCATCAATCGTCTCCCAAATCCGTCTATCGCGGATATTTGCGGACTAGCGCATCTGAACGCCACGTCCATCTGCATACGAATGCCAATTGTGAACATTATCGGAAATGGTTGCGCTGTGCGCTGCTGGCCCGGAGATTTACGCGAACCCGATTGGATCCATCGTTTGGTGCTCTTGGTTAGAGAAACACGGGATGAATTCAAGTTTTGCTACATGCTCGCCATGCGCGGATTTCCAAATTCCAATTCCACGAGAGCACTATAAGGTGGTCAAATGGAAGAGAGTTCGGACTATGACTGGCCCATCAAGAAAGGGCTTACGGCTCGCCGATCTGGATTCGCTGATATAAAATTCGATTGGCGCAAGTTGCTCGCCGAACCGCTCGTCCAGTTCCTGCTGGCCGGACTTGCCATTTTTGCGATCTCGCTGGCGACGGGCGCAGGCAATTCAACTGATCGGACCATTATTGTCGACGAACCATTGGCCGGGAGACTTGCGGAGAGTTTCACCCAGACCTGGCGCAGGCCGCCAAGCCCGCAGGAACTGGACACCCTGATCCGCGACTATGTCCGGGAGGAAATCTATTATCGGGAAGCCAAGCGACTGGGCCTGGATATCGATGATGCTGTTATTCGGCGGCGGCTAAGATCGAAAATGGAGTTCCTGGCAGAGGCCCAAGTCGAAGCAGTCGAACCGAGCAGGCAGGAGCTTGAGCAATGGTTCGAGCAGAACAAGAGCCGGTATGCTGTGACGGTTCGTTACAGTTTCGATCAGATATTTGTCGATGTCAGCAGACCGGGCGATCCTGACCAGCGCGCCCAAACTATCTTAAATAGCCTCGCCGCCGGTGACGATTGGCAGCTGCTGGGCGATCCAATTTCCTTGCCGGCTTCGATCGAAGGCCGAGATGCATCGCAGGTAACAAGAGAATTTGGAGAAGGCTTCTCCGGCAAGCTCGACCAGTTGAAGACTGGCGCATGGCAGGGTCCGATCAACTCGGGCTTTGGCTTGCACCTTGTGCGTTTGCGGCAGCGCGATGCTGGCCCCGCACCAACGCTCGACACGATTCTTCGGCAAGTCACCAACGATTGGCGATCGGAAACGATCAAGAAACGACAGGACGAAGCCTTCAATCGGTTGCTTGAGCAATACGATGTGAAGATTGAAGTTGAATGAGGCCTCCGCCGCGAGCTCATCAACATTCAAATTTCGCAGGTGGCGCTAATGCTTCATCCACCTACCCAGATTGGTGAGGTGTAGGCCCGTTCCTGGTCCTTCAGCGAGGCCCCTTCAGGCGGCTTCACCTTGAACCGCACCGCATCGAAGGCTGTCCAGCGGGGTGTCGGAATCTCGATCACGCGCGCATAATAAAAAGCCCGCTGGACCCTGCGCCATTCCGGGTCCTCCCACAATTTCCGCAGCTCGGGCGCGCCGATTGAATTGGTATAGCTCGCGGTTGTCACGTCCACTGTGTCACCCACCGGAGTGAGGCGCCCCTTCACCATCTTGCGCCGGGCCGGCTCGCTCCATGCAACATCGAAGACTTTCTCGTGCGTTTCGCCGGAGGCGTCGACCCATCCCTTGACGATCTGGATTCGATCCAGATTGGCTCCCATCGGATCCTTCATCGCCTGTACGATGAACTGCGGGGAACTTGTCGTAGCGCCAAGATCTCCGCCCATGGGGATGCCCCGCTTGTAGCCGATCCTTATCCAATCGCGCTTGAACACATCCGCAGGAAAGCTGCGCCCCGCAAACAGCCGCACCGTAATCCGGGGGCCGGTCGTCGCATAGACTTCGCGCCTCAGCATGGCATCGAATATCGCTTCGCGCGTGTTCGAAGTTGCCCAAACAGCAGCCAATCCACCGGCAAGATATTGCCATCCCAGCCGGGTCTGCGCCACCCCGGGATTGACGGGGCGCGTCATCCGGTCAGGGTTGGGCTCGTCGGAAACCATCTTGCCCATGAATTCATCTTCGCTCACGGTCGAAAGCCCGGTGTGCGAGTCCGTCGAACCGATCATCCCAAATGCGTAGGGATTTGCTCCGGTGCGCTGCTGGATGGCGAGGCCACGCTTGAGCACCTCGCGGATATATTCGCCTTTGAGCATCTCGGGTTTCTTCAGCCGCGAAAGCGAAGCATTCCCCGCATCCCAACCAGCATCCCCGAAAGATGCAAACTCATCGTTGCGCGAAAGCAGCGGATGGGATTCGCTGTCGCCCTTGTATTGCGTCACTTCTACCAGCGGTTCGCGCGCAGCACGTCGGCGCGCCTCTTCCGCAGTCATTGGCCCACCGCCAGGTCCGGTCATCTGGAAGAACAGGCCGTTGGAAAGATTGGGATTGTGGGGGATGGCAAGCGCACGACCTCCGGTGTTGCGCTCGTAAGCCTCCATGTAGCTCCAAAGATCTTCGGGTCCCTTTGCTCCGTCTGCGGGAAACGGCAGGACCTTTGACGCTCGCGATGCATCATCGCGAAAGATGACGTTGCGGTGCAATGAGTCGCCATCGCGATCGAGAGTGAACTCGAACCCGTGCAATGCGGTGAAACGCCCAGGCTCGTTATACCTTTCAACCAGTGAAACCTGATTGTCCCACACTCGGCGAGTTGCTGCCGCCACCCGCTCTGGCCGGACGAGGTCAGCAGGAATGTCGCCGGTCCGAAAAGCTGTGATCAATTCACGTGTCGCCAGCGCGGATTGCTTCAAGCTTTCATGCATCATGTCGCGCCAGCGCCGTAGGCGCGGATCCGCCAACTCACTGGATGGTGTATTGTAAAGGTCCGCAGTCACCCCGATCGCATCGCTGTGATCGGCAATCACTAGGAAATCGAGCGACCTTTTTAGCTGGACATGTTGGCCGGTTGAGCTTGTGACATGCTCACCGCGTGCAAACCTCAGCGCATCTTCTGGTCCCAACCGGTTGCCGGCCGCAAATGCGTCGAAGGAATTGGTCGTATGGAGGTGAGTATCCCCCCACAGGACCGTCCGGGGAAAATCGCTCTCGACCACTTGCGACGGCGCAGCCTTCACTTCCACGCCAGGATTGCCGGAACGAGACTCCACCATCGCTAGCGAAGGAGCGACCACAGTTGCGACCAAAGCGAGCAGAACTGCTTTTCTCATCGCGACTCTCCCATACTCTCAGTTGAGGCTAGCTTGTCGCAGCCACAATAAGAAGCGTCGTGCAAAACGTAGACGAGTCAAAATGATGGGGTGCTGATCTTTTTGATCTAGTTCCGCACTGCCACGCTTCTGGGCGTAAGGAAAAAGTAGATTGGCACCGAGACGGCCAACAATCCGACGCCCCATGCTACTGCTTCCCCGCCCGCTCCATAGATCGTCCAGGCAGAAAACAGCGTTGCTAGTCCCGCAATCCAGAACAAGCCCCGCCCCATGGATCGTCCCATCGAGAAATTCAGGCGCAATGCTCCGGCCATGCATGCAAGGTACATGAACAGGGTGCAGCAAGTGGAAATCAGCAACAGGTATTCAAAGATCTGCGCCGCGCTTCCCCCGGCATTGAGCATGAGTACCGCGGTCATCAATATGCCCGAAAATACCATCGAACGTCCCGGCGCTCCGGCTTGGTTCTGCACGCCGATCCAGCGTGGAAAGTGGCCGTGCCGGGCCATGACAAATGGCAGTTCGGATTGGACCAATATCCAGCCATTCACCGCACCAACACAGCTCACCAGGGCGAAGCCACCGATCATCAGCGCGGGACCCGCCCCCCAGTAACGCGTGACATAGTCAACAAACGGTGCGCCGGAACCGGCAATGGTTTCTGCTGGCATGAGGAGGATGATCGACGAACACACGAGAAGATAGAGTAGTCCCGTCAGAGCTGTCCCGACCATAGTCGCAAAGGGCACCGTACGTTCCGGATCATGGATGCGGCCCGCAGGAATGGTAGCGGACTCTAGCCCCAGGACTGCCCACAATGTGAGTGTTGCCGCAGCTGTCAAAGCACCTGTGTTAATTGGCACATCGGCGCTCTCCGCACCCAATTGCGCCTCGCCGCTGCCCAGCGCCATCGTAGCGAGCGCGATTATAAGCAGTAATGGCACCACCTTGATGATCGTCGTCACAAGTTGGAATCCGCCCGCCGAGCGGATGCCCTTTAGATTCAGCAGGGACAGCAGCCAGATCAATACTATCGCTGCGCCTGCTTGACCTCCCGGATAATCCGCCAATCCGGGCACAAACACGCCGAGATAACTAATCGTCGCTATGGCGATGGCACAGGTGCCGATCCACAGCGAAATCCAATAGCTCCAGGTGACCATGAATGCCGCCAGCGGGCCAAAGGCCTTCTCGGTATAGGCGTAGGGTCCGCCATTGACCGGAATCTGTTTGGCGAGCCAGGCAAAGGTCGCCGCAAGGCAAAGCCCGCCTGCGATGGTGAGAATCCATCCCAGGACCGAATTCCACCCGAGCGGGGCCAGGGTCGATGGCAGCAGGTAAATACCCGAACCGATCATGTTGCCCATGACCAGCGCAACAGCAGTCCAGCGGCCAATCTTCGGGCCCTCTGGTTCCTGCGAAAGCGACGCTGGGTCGGCATGCGCCGACCCAGCCGTTGCGGTTATGGGATCAGAAATCGAAACCGGCCTTGATACCGATCATCCGCGGCCTGATGACATTGTCGTAAAACACACCACCGGTTGAACTGATACCGTCGGGGTCACCACAGGTGGTCTCCAGACATTGAACCGCGCTGTTGATAACGCCTCTTGAATCGAAGAGATTGGTCGCGAAGATCTCGAACCGGAGGTTGTCCTTCTTCACGCCCAGGCTCATGTCGAACGTCGTATAGGCGTCAAAATCACCGATGATCCCGTTCTCAAAGGGTCTGAGATCGGATCGGCGCTTGCCGATATGCGCCAGCGCACCCTGCACATGGGCATCCCAAGATCCCATCGGGAATTCATAACGCGCCACTGCATTGCCCTTGAACTTGGCGGTCACAGGGAGCCTTGAACCGGCAGGAGCCAGGAGCGCGTTCGTCCGGCCATCGCCCGGATCAAGGTTGCAGTCGAATTCGGGATTAGCAATGGCGCAGAAGTCACGCCTAATCGTCGCATCGTTGTAGCTTCCGGCCAGCGATAGCGACAAACCCCCGTAACGATAATTGAAATCTGCTTCGACCCCTCGAATACGTGCAATCCCGGCATTGCGGACTTCGGACAGCCCGTTTGCCCCCAGGAAGGAAAGCTGGATGTCATTCCAGTCCTCCTGGTAGATCGCGCCGTT
>SBHJ01000247.1 GCA_006226465.1 Alphaproteobacteria bacterium
TTGGCGCTGGATGAGCTTGGCAACTTCGGTCGAGCCGGTGAAGATCACCCCGCAAGTCTCCTGGGCCGCGACCAGCGCGGCGCCGACATTGCCTTCGCCCGGGAGCAATTGCAGCACCGCCTCTGGGATTCCTGCTTCGTGCAGGATCGTCACCGCTTGTGCCGCGATCAGCGGGGTTTCCTCGGCCGGCTTGGCGAGCACGGCATTCCCGGCGACCAGCGCCGCCGCTACCTGACCGGTGAAGATGGCGAGCGGGAAATTCCACGGGCTGATGCAGGCCATTGGTCCTATCGGCGAGGTGCCATCCAGCTTGGCGCGCGCTTCGACCGCGTAATAGCGCAGGAAATCGACCGCCTCGCGCACTTCGGCGATGGCATTGGGCATGCTTTTGCCCGCTTCGCGCATGATCAGGCCAAGCAAGTTTGGCATGCGCCCTTCGAGAAGGTCGGCTGCGCGCTCCAGACAGGCCGCGCGCTGCTCGACCGGGGTCGCAGCCCAATCGGCAAAAGCGCGCTGCGCCCCTTGCGCGGCGAACCGCACATCGCGTTCGGTGGCAAATCCCGCCTGACCGACAATATCGCGGTGGTCCGCCGGATTGACGACATCGCGCCACGGCCGGGTGGCCTGCAGGCCCGGGACCATGGGTGCGGCCCGCCACGGCTCCGCCACACTCGCCGCAAGCAGCTCTGACAGCTCAGCCAGCATTGCCTCGTTCGAGAGGTCCAGCCCACTTGAGTTCGTCCGGCCTGGATAGAGATCGCGCGGCAGGGCAATCACCGGGTGCGGCGAGCCGATGGACACGATCGCCTCGGCATCCGCCACCGGATCGGCAATCAGCTCGTCGATCGATACGCTTTCCTCCCAGATCCGGTTGACGAAGCTGGAATTCGCCCCGTTTTCGAGCAGACGCCGCACCAGATAGGCGAGCAGGGTTTCGTGCGTGCCCACCGGCGCATAGATGCGGCAGGGGCGGTCCAGTTTGGCCTTGCCAACTACTTCCTCGTACAGCGCTTCGCCCATGCCGTGGAGGCACTGGAACTCGTAATCACCAAGCGCGAACTGCTCGCCGGCAAGATGATAGATTGTCGCCAGCGTTTGCGCATTGTGAGTTGCGAATTGAGGGAACACCGCGTCGCGCGCGCTGAGCAGCTTGCGGGCGCAAGCGATATAGCTGACATCGGTATGGACCTTGCGGGTGAAGACCGGGAAATCCGCCTGCCCTTCGACCTGCGCGCGCTTGACCTCGCTGTCCCAATAAGCGCCCTTGACCAGCCGCACCATGATCCGGTGGCTAGAGCGGCGGGCGAGATCAACGATCCAGTCGATTACATAGGGGCAGCGCTTGCCATAGGCCTGGACCACGAAACCCAGGCCCTGCCACTCAGCCAGAGCGGGGTCGAGCGCGAGGCTTTCGAGCAGGTCGAGCGAGAGCTCGAGCCGGTCCGCTTCCTCGGCGTCGATATTGAGCCCGATATCGTATTGCTTGGCGAGCAAAGCCAGTTCGCGCACGCGCGGCAGCAATTCTTCCATCACGCGGTCGAGTTGCGCGCGCTGGTAGCGCGGGTGCAGTGCCGATAGCTTGATCGATATTCCCGGCCCGGCATAGACCCCGCGTCCGGAAGCCGCTTTGCCGATGGCGTGGATCGCCCGCTCATAATCGCGATAATAGCGCATCGCATCGCGCATGGTCATCGCCGCTTCGCCGAGCATGTCATAACTGTAGGAGAAGCCCAACGCCTCTTGCTTGCGCGCGCGCCTCAACGCCTCTTCGATCGTTTCGCCGGTTACGAACTGCTCGCCCATCAGCTCCATCGCCATGTTGACGCCGCTGCGGATCACCGGTTCGCCAGCGCGCTTGATCAGGCCGGTGAGCGATGCGCCAAGGCCACCTTCGTTGACCGGCGTCACCAGCTTGCCACTGACCACCAGGCCCCAGGTTGCGGCATTGACGAAGATCGAGCGATCCTCGCCAATATGCGAGCGCCAGTCGCCGCGCGCGATCTTGTCGCGGATCAGCACATCGCGGGTGGCATTGTCGGGGATGCGCAGCAGCGCTTCGGCGAGGCACATCAGCGCGACGCCTTCCTGGCTCGAGAGCGAGAATTCCTTGACCAGACCTTCGACCCCGCCGCGTTGACCTTTCTGCCTCAATCGGCTGACAAGCTGGCGCGCGGTTGCGGCCACGGTCTCACTTTGCGCGTTATCGAGCCGCGCCTGTTCGATCAGCGATGCAACAGCCTCAGGCTCGGGCGTGCGGTAATGCGCGGTGATCGCTTCGCGCAGCGGCGTTGGCTGGCTCAGCGGCGGGGCGAAGTGGGCTGGCGGCATGGCGAATCCTTGGACTTTCGCCGGTCAGTATAGTCGATCTGAGATGGACGAAATGCCCATTGATCAATAATTAGGCTTTCATAGTGACCAAAGAAGGTCAAATCGGAAATCAGAAAGACTAATATTATGGATAGAAATAGCCAATTCGACCGAATTGATCGTCGCATGATCGAACAATTGCGCGTCGATGGACGAATCAGCGTGACCGAACTGGCCAAACGGGTTGGCCTGTCAAAGACCCCATGCCAGTTGCGGCTCAAGCGATTGATCGATTCCGGCTGCATTCGCGGTTTTCGCGCGGTGGTCGATTTCAGCATGCTGGGCGAAGGTCATATTGCCTTTGCCGAAGTGAAACTGTCGGACACGCGCGAGAAGGCATTGGCAGAATTTCGCGCCGGAGTGAGCCGGATCCAGGAGGTCGAGGAATGCCATATGATCGCGGGCAATTTCGATTACCTGCTCAAGGTGCGCACGTCGGACATTAACGCCTATCGCGAAGTGCTGGGCGAACGGATTTCAAGCCTGCCGCACGTCGCCAGCACCTCCAGCTTTGTCGCGATGGAGACGATCGTGGAGGCCGGGCACAATCCCTGAGTTTGTGCTTGGCTGGGGCTCCTTGCCCCGATCTCTAGCGATTGGTGCGCGACGCAGTCCGGAGCGAGCGCATGTCTAGAGGTGATTTGCTTGCAGGTAACGTCAAGCATGGCGACACGCCGAGCCATGGTTCTCTCGGAGAACCCTTCGAAATTGGCAAGTTCCTTCAACCGGGGAACGCGGTGTTCTGATTCAATGATGTGTCGGATCCTGCCCTCCAACCAGATACGAGAATTACTGTCCTGATTGACCGCCAGATGTTCGTCGA
The DNA here is from genome assembly GCA_006226465.1 of Alphaproteobacteria bacterium. Taxonomy (GTDB): domain Bacteria; phylum Pseudomonadota; class Alphaproteobacteria; order Sphingomonadales; family Sphingomonadaceae; genus Erythrobacter. Next base: position 3,191 of record SBHJ01000247.1, read on the forward strand.
GCCAAGCAAGTTGCGCCTTCCACAAGGCGGGATAGGTATCGCCTGGGCCAGCATCCTCGCCATGCCCTATGCTATCCTGGCAAGTAGTCTGCCGCAGCAGAAGCTGGGCATCTATATGGGACTGTTCAACATCTTCATCGTCGTGCCGCAGTTGTTGGTCGCCACCGTAATAGGCCAGATCATGCTTTGGCTCTTCCCCGGAGAACCGCTGTGGACAATGCTGTTTGCCGCTGCGAGCTGGATAATTGCCGCGTGTTCAATGACACGCGTGGCTCCTGTCGTCCCGAACCGTGGCCATTCTGACGTTTCTAATTCTGTTGGCTAGCATCGCGGACTGCGTTCGCACGTTCGCCGAATGGTGCAGTTCCTCGTGCCCGCCCGACTTGGCTGCAAGGCGCGCTCATCTCTTGATGCGCTCGAACAGATCGACAAGTTCGGCGAATTTCACCTCCTGAGCCTGCCGATCGCCGGTGGCGATAGCATCGGCTACGCAATGAGCGGCATGGTTCTTGAGGATTTCGCTCTCGGCCTTGCCCAGCGCTGCCTTGACCGCTTGCATCTGGTGCAGGACGTCGATGCAATAGCGATCCTCTTCCACCATACGGGCTATGCCGCGCACCTGGCCTTCGATCCGGTGCAGGCGATTGAGCAATTGCGATGCGTGCTTGGCCATCAAAGCTATCCCACGGTTGAAATACCCTAGGGGGGTATATATAAACCGGTGACTTGGAGAATCAACGAAGATGCAAGAGTTCGGAATTTCGCGGCGAAAATTGCTTGCCATCGGTGCTGTTGCCAGCGGTGCTGCGGCGATGCCAGCCTGGGCGCGGGGCAGCCATCGCGGTGCCTTGGCACGCAAAGGCAGCGACGTGCTTTCCGGCGAGCACCTGACCATGACGGTAGCCGACGCATCCTACGCGACGGGAAATCGCCACGGCCCGGCGGTGACGGTGAACGGCACGATCCCCGGCCCGCTGCTGCGCCTGAAAGAAGGGCAGGATTTGACGGTCGATTTGGTGAACCGGAGCTCGATGGACACTTCGATCCATTGGCACGGCCTGCTTGTCCCTTTCCTGATGGACGGGGTCCCGGGCGTGACCATGGCGGCGGTCGAGCCGGGTGAGCGCTTCCGCTATCGGTTTCCGATCCGGCAAGCGGGCACCTATTGGTGGCACGCACATACCATGCAGGAACCGATGGGGCATTATGGCCCGATCATTATCGACCCGGCGGGCGGTGACCCGCACCAGGTGGATCGCGATTACATCGTGATGCTGACCGATTGGTCGCCGATGCACCCGCACGTGATCATGAAGAAACTCAAGGTGGGAGAGGCGCCCTTCAACTACCAGAAAACCGCAGCTTCGGACAAATATCCGCTATCGGGCGAGGAGCGCCGCATGTGGGCCCGCATGCGGATGATGCCGACCGACATCGCCGACGTTTCAGCGCCGTTATACACCTATCTTATCAATGGCCACGGGCCCGAAGATGGGCTTGAATTTGCCTTCAATCCCGGCGAGCGGGTGCGGCTGCGCTTCATCAATGGTTCGGCGATGACATTTTTCAATGTCCGCATTCCCGGCCTGCCGATGACCGTGATTGCCGCTGATGGGCAGGACGTGCGCCCGATCGAGGTGGACGAGTTCCAGATCGGCAATGCCGAAACCTACGATGTCATCGTCGAACCAAGCGGGTCAGATGCCTTTGCCATCGTCGCGGAAGCAATGGACCGCTCGGGCATGGGCATCGCCATGCTGGCCAGTCGCGCCGGTGCCCGCTCTGCGGTGCCTCCCCTGCGCGATCCGCCGCTGCTGACCATGGCCGATATGGGCATGAACCACGCCGACATGGATCACGGGTCGATGGCCGGCATGGATCATGGCCCAGCAGCACAAATGGACATGGGCTCGATGTCGATGCGCGACACTGCGCTGCTCCCGCCAAGCGTAAAGGTCGGACCCGGTCTCGACATGGTTTCGATGAACCCGGTCGATAGGATGGGCGATCCTGGCATTGGCCTGACCGAAGTCGATCATCGCGTGCTCAATTACAAGCAGCTCGTCTCGGCGAAAATGAACCGGGATATGCGTCGCCCTACGCGCCTGAAGGAGATCCACCTGACCGGCAATATGGAACGCTACATGTGGTCGTTCGACGGCAAGAAGTTCTCGGCCGTCACCGACGATCCGATCCGGTTCGCTTTCAACGAGCGGGTCCGGATCAAGCTGGTCAATGACACGATGATGGCGCATCCGATCCACCTGCACGGCCATTTCTTCGAGCTGGTCAATGGCGCACCGTACGGACACCAGCCGCTCAAGCATACGCTGATCGTCCAGCCGGGAGGCAGCGCACAGTTCGATCTCACCGCGAATGAACCCGGCGACTGGGCCTTCCACTGCCACCTGATGTACCACATGCACAGCGGCATGTTTCAGGTGGTGACCGTACGCCCCCTGCAGGGGGGAGAGGGCTGATGCGGACAGCTTTGCTCGCCCCCCTGCTGATCGGCATTGTGGCATCGCCTGTATTTGCGCAGGACCATCAGCACGGGGAGCATGCTGATCACGGCGCAGCGGAAAGGGCGAGAACCGACCAGCCCGATGAAGCAGAAGCCGGGACTGGCGACAATGGCATGGACCATTCGCAGATGGATCATGCCGCGATGGGACACGCGGTAACTGAGGCGATGGAGGTAATCCCGCAATCCCCACCTCCAGCAGCGGCTTTCGAAGGACCTACTTTTGCAGCCGATGCATACGTTGGGGCTGACAGGATGGCAGCATCGCGCGCTTCGGTCACCCGTGAGGTGAGCGGTCTGCCGGTTTTCTGGTTCCAGGGAGACCGCGCCGAATATCGCGCGCGAACAGGTGGCGATGGATATCTCTGGGATGTCCAGGGTTATTACGGCGGCGATCTCGACAAATTCTGGTTCAAGAGCGAGGGCGAAGGCAGCTTCAGCGAGAAGCCGGAAGACGCTGAGCTGCAGGGATTGTGGAGCCGTGCGGTGGACCCATGGTGGGACCTGCAGGTGGGCGTGCGGCAGGATCTAGCCGGACCGAACCGGACGCATGCCGTTGTCGGTATTCAAGGCCTTGCGCCCTATCTGTTCGAAGTCGATAGCGCGCTGTTCCTGTCGCACAAGGGCGATCTTACCATGCGCATCGAGGCAGAGCTTGACCAGCGGCTGACCCAGCGCCTGATCCTGCAACCGCGCGCTGAATTTAACTTAGCGGCCCAGGATATTCCCGAACTAGGCGTGGGAAGCGGCTTCGACAAGACCGAGCTCGGCCTACGGCTGCGATACGAATTTTCCCGCGAGTTCGCGCCCTATGTCGGGATCGAGCAGGAATGGAAACACGGCCACAGCGCAGATTATGCGCGCGCCGAGGGCGAGGATCCCAGCGTCACAAGCTACGTGGTTGGAATTCGCTTCTGGTTCTGATTGCTCAGTGAGCGAATACTAGTCCCGATCAAGTGAATCCGTAAGCCAAAGTGCCATCATTTCGGCATGCCCGAAAGGCCGCTGGCGGCACGCAGTTCGTTCGCATCGAGACGATAGCCGTCAAGGAAGACGGTGTTGACGCGCCGCAAATTGGCCAGGTCTTGCAAAACATTGCCTTCGACAAGGATAATATTGGCCACCTTGCCCGGCTCGATCGAGCCGGCGCGGTCTGCCATGCCGGTCAGCCGTGCAGGAACGATGGTTGCCGATTGCAGCGCCTGTGCATTGCTCATCCCGGCCTGCTCATAGACCTCGATTTCGCGCACCAGCTCGAGCCCGTATCCATCCGTCCCGGCGACGATCGTGATGCCTTCCTGGTGCAGCTTCCCGACGAGTTCGAGCAACTTGACGTAGCTCTTGCGATAGTCGTCGCGGGTATAGCCTTCGACCAGCGGATAGCCGCCGATCTTCCAGCCGCGCGCAACCGCTGGGGGAACGATATCCATATAAGGCGCGTAGCTTGGCGACATGGTCGAACCATCCGATGTCAGCAGCGTTTCATACAGCGCAAGCGTCGGATCCACTACCGTGCCATGCTCCACCATCTCCCGATAGAACGCGCGCATTTCTGCCGAATCCAGATCCACGTCCTTGCCGTATTTGGCCGGACCTTCCAGACGCGCGGCGGTATTGGATTTGTCGACCACGTCCTGCGGCATGGCCTGCATCATCACGAAATTGATGTGGGTGATCTCGTCATAACCGGCGCGCACGGCCTCAAGCGGCCGCATGCCGGCAGGGACATGGCCGTTGACATGCAGGCCCAACTGGTGCGCCTCTTCGGCGGCTGGTGCGATCCATTCGGGCGTCATCGACGTGTAGAACTTGACGCCCCACAGGCCAGCTGCCGCAATCTGCCTAACCGCATCGATCGTTTCATCGGCAGATTCGACGGTAAGCGCACCTTGCGCGGCGAGCGGGTTCTTGCGGTCGACGATTGCTGCGATCTTGCCGTCGGGGGCGAGTAGATCTCCCGTCGCGCGGCGTTCATAAATGCTGTGGGCCTCGTCGACCAGAGTCCCCGGACTGCGATAATTGGTGATGCCCGTTGCGACATTCTGCAGCAGGTTCCAGTCATCGCCAACATGGAGATGCGCATCCCACAGGCCAGGCAACAGTGTCTTGCCGGTCCCGTCGATCACGATGGCTCCTGCAGGAGCAGAAAGGGTCCCTGCTGCCCCGACGGCGGCAATCTTCCCGTCGGAAATGAGAACGGCCTGATCGGGTCGGTATTCCCCGGCAACGGAATCGAACAACAGCACTTTATCGACCAGGGTCGGAGTACGGTTTTCCGCGTTCAGAAACTGGTGCGCGTATTCGCGGACCTTGTTGGCGGTCTCGCGATCCTGGATTTGCTTGAGTTCGGCAGCCTTGGCTTCGAATCCGGCAGGAAGAAATGAAATGATCCCCACATTGCCGAAGAACCGATTTTGGTCGTCGAGCCAGACGGGGCTGGGCGCGAAGCCATACCCATTGATGAAGGCGAGCTTGACCGCGACGGGCCCATTGGGGCCTTCGATTTCCACCGCATCACCGATCGAGATACTGGCATGACCCCCGGGCAAGAGATCAATCCCGGCCTCACCTGCAGCAATGAGCAAGGCCACGTCGAGCTCTTGCGCCAGCCACGGCCCGCCATAGGAATTATAGACCCTGGTCCCCAACTGTGCCGATCCCGAATCGACCGAGGTGGTCCAATGCGCCACACCATTGGCATCGACCGAGAAGTCTTCGGTCGCATCGCCTTCGTCGGTGAAGCCGCGCACGGCGAGGGCGATGGGGCGCGCGTTGGCATCCAGGGTGACGACTTGGTCGGTCTCGGTGATCCAGCCGCGCAGGGACATCGACATGCGATAGGCGATCCGTCCGTCTGGCAGCTCCCACGACCAGATATCGCCGGTCTTGCTGGCAATCGAGCTGATCACGTAATGGCGCGCACCCTCGGGCGGGACCATCAGCTCTTCCTTGGGTGTGGACGCATGCACCGGTGACAGGAAAGCGATCGCCAGTAAGATCGCGGACATAAAACGGTGCATGAAATCTCCCCTCCCCGGAAATTGAACCACGACACTGCCGCGCTATCCAGCGCAAGGCAAGGATTCTCGTGCGGCGTTCACTCGCTGATCTTGGGACGGACAACCATGGTGTCGATCGCAGGTACGATTACCGCGTGGCTTGATCCGGATTGACCGGCGAGAGACGACAGCTTTCTTGACCTTCAGCCCGGTCATCCTGGCAATTGAACGCCGCGCCGCGCGCAATTGCCTCTGCATGCACCTGGCGGAATTGTTCGGGTGTAAGCACCTGCGGTCCGAGATAGAGAAACCGCCGATTCCAACGTGACGAATCTGCAAGGACACGAGTGAAGCTCTCCCGACCTTCTGCATCGGCCAACACTAATGCGGACAGACAACCAAGTTTTTCAATGTCTTGGGATATAGCCCACAAGGCGGCCAACCGCCTTCCGGCTTCCGCACCGTCGCCAGCCGCCAACGCCAGCCGCAATTGCACTTCCTGCGCGATCGGATCGCGCCAGCCGTGGCGAGCTGCCTGCTGGAAAGCCACGGCGGCTTGCTGTTCATTTCCGGCAAGCAGCTGCGCCTGGGCAAAGAGGCGTTGATTTTCTGCCGGCATTGGACGGGCCGCGACCAATTTGCGCGCTGCCATGATCCCCGGTCCGATCTCCCCATCTTGCAGCAAGCCGGCTGCGAGATGATATTGGCCAAAGCCACGCAAGGCTTCGGGCACAATAGCCGCAAATTCGGGCGAACGGCGCGACTGGCGATCGACCTGAACCAACGTGACGACGGTTCCAACCGCCAACATGAGCAATGGCCAGACCCAGCGAATCATTGTGGTCGCTCGCGATCTGGGTGGACGGCTCTCACCAGCAATGCGAGCGCAAAGGCAGCGACGCACAGCATTGCCTGGCTGCGGAGCGGATAATCGACGATTGATTGGAGAGCGACCGTTCCGATGATGGTCGAGCCCACCCATGCAGTCCATCGGTGCGGGCTGGATCGCGCCGCCAGCGTCAGCCAGCCGA
>SBHJ01000055.1 GCA_006226465.1 Alphaproteobacteria bacterium
CCGTTCCACGTAGCTGAAGTGTTCACCAACATCCCCGGCAAATTCGTGCAGCTGGAAGACACGGTGAAGTCGTTCAAGGCGGTTGTCGAAGGCGAATACGATCACCTACCCGAAGCTGCCTTCTACATGGTCGGCGGCATCGAGGATGCGGTCGAAAAGGCCAAGCAGCTGGCCGAGGACGTCTAAGCAAATGGCTCTCCGCTTCGAACTCGTCACGCCGGAAAAGCTGGTCCGTTCGGAAGACGTCCACATGGTGGTCGTCCCCGGGACCGAAGGCGAATTCGGCGTGCTCGAAGGTCACGCGCCGGTGATGTCCACCATCCGTGACGGCGCGGTGAAGGTCTATGCAACCGATGGCGCCACGCCGGAGGAAATCGAAGTGCGCGGCGGCTTTGCCGAAGTCGGCGAGAACGGACTTACGATCCTTGCCGAACGCGTCGAGGACTGATCCAGCCTCACACAAGTGAAGTTATGAAGGGGCGGCCCATCGGGTCGCCCTTTTCCGTTCATCTAAAATGGCTTGTTCTAGGCGATGACGATAAGCTCGCGGACACAAGAACAGCGGAAACGACCCAACCCCGTTGAAAATGGATAGCTTCGACCGCGGTCCTTAGAGTACACACCCGACGTTCATGGGCGAGGGGGACGTCACGGTGGATAATTTGCGGAACCGCTTGAGCCAGGTAGCCGGCTGGATTTTCCGGGCGGCGATTGTCTTGTTCCTGCTCAGCGCAATTGTAGAAGCGGTCTGGTTGCCGTCGAACTATTTCCTCGGTCGGAGCACATCGGCCCAGCAATCGCTCGGCATAGAATTTGGCGAGCAGCGTGTGCGGGAGATCGGCTGGCGGGAGATCGACGAGGTCGAGCCCGAAGGCGCCGCCGCCAAGGCTGGGTTGCAGAAGGGCGACGGGCTGCTGTTCGATTCTCTTCTTGGGGCTCGCATGATCTGGCGACCTGGCGAAGTAGTGCCGGTAACAGTCGACCGCGACGGACAGCGATTCCGCGCGACGATGGTCGCGCAGGAGCCGGTTGAGGAGGAAACTTCCAACGAAGATCTCATAAAGACTGTTACCGATTTTTTCATGACGGCCTATGTGACGGTCCTTGGCGTGCTGTTGCTCGTTCGCGGCCGAAAAAATCGTGCCGCTACACTGCTGGGAATCATTGTTCTGGCATGGTCTGGCTCACCGACAGGGTGGCTGCCGCATTGGGCCTATGCGCCGTTTGCCCTGCTGGTTTCGATCCCGGTCGAAGCCTCGTTCACCTATTGCTGGCCGCTTCTGGCAATGGAGATTTCTGGTGGGCACCTTCGGCCTTGGCAATCGCGGATCGTTCCACCGATCGCCATCGCCTACATGCTTACCGCGATTGTTGACACGCTGCTCCAGGCGCTCAGGGTTCCTATGCCCTTCGCAACGGATTGGTTTACTATAACTTTGTATCTTACGAACCTCGCCTTTGGCCTCGCGATCGTGGCGCGAAATTACCGCCAGAACGATGCGGCCGCGCGCAATCGGATCAAAGTCATCGTCAGCGGCTTCGCGGTACTGTTCTTCGGAATCGTACTAACGATAGCGACGCGGTTCCTGTTCGACCTTGAGCCAGAGACCCGCACCTGGATGGGTTTCCTCATCTTGGCGATGACCTTCGCGCTGATCACTTATGCGGTACTCAGCAAGAAGCTGTTCGACTTCGGTTTCGCGGTCAATCGTACACTGGTGTTTGGCGGAGTGACCTCGATCCTGCTGACCGCCTTTGGGCTGCTCGAATGGGGTGTTGAGCACCTGATTCCCAAAGCGTGGCACGAAGGCGGGCCATTCATCAGTGCTGGCATCGCGCTTGGCCTGTTCCTCATCTTCCACCGGCTGCGCGACTTTATAGAACGACACATCGAGCGATTGTTCTTCAGCAGCTGGCACCGCGCCGAGGCGGCGCTGCGGCGGTTCGTCGAGAGCGCTTCGCATTTTGACCGCATACCCAAACTGTCCAGCTCGTTTGTCGACGCAATCTCCAGATATGCGCAGGGAGCTGATACCGCGCTTTACCTCCGTGATCGCGGCGGCTCCTATCGACTCGAGGCGGGCAAGCTGGATGGCGTCGAATCATACTATGAAGACGACGATCCGATCTTCGCGCTGATGCGTCACGAACGCGGTCCTGTCGACCTTAGCGAATTGCCGGGATCGTTGCCTGGCAGGATAGCACTTCCGATGCTTGACCAAGGCACGCTGGCGGGCTTTGCGCTGGTCGCAGCGCGACCTGATGGCGCACATTTCCGCCCAGATGAAATTGAGAATCTCGGATGGGCAACGCACCAGGTAGGGCTCGATCTGCGGGCGCTACGGGCGCGACAACTGGAAGAGCAGGTGCAGACCCTCACAACCCTTTCGGCAGAGAAGGATCGACTTCTTGCCTTGCTCGCCGCAGGCCGCACGCCAGCGAGTCAAACTTAGCAGCACATAGAGGCCCAAGTCAGAACCGGAGGCATAGCGGTATCGCTAACCAGGGGATCGCCATCACCCTTTTCATTTGCGGCCCTGTCCCTACATGTGGCTGCGTAGATCCCAACTGGAGAGGATAATTGAATCTTGCCTCTAAGCTTGCTTTGGCCGCTGTCATGACATTCTCTGCCCCCGCCCATGCCGAAGACGGCATACCCGGCCCCGAACAGGACCCCTTCATCTGGCTTGAAGAAGCCCGCTCGCCCGAAGCGCTCGAATGGGTAAAGGTCGAGAACGAGCGCACGATCGCGGCTTTGGGTAGCGATCCGCGGTTCGAGCAGCTCAAGGCAGATGCGCTGGCAATCCTCGACAGCGAAGACCGGATCCCATTCGTTTCGATCCGTCCCGACGGCCTTTACAATTTCTGGCAGGATAAGGCGAACCCGCGCGGACTGGTGCGGCGCACCACGCTCGAAAGCTATCGCAGCGACAATCCCGAGTGGGAGATTGTGCTCGACGTCGATGCACTGGCCAAGGTCGAGGGGCGCGAATGGGTCTACAAGGGATCGACTTGCCTCCCGCCCGACTTGCGGCACTGCATGATCGCGCTTTCGGACGGGGGCAAGGATGCCGACGTCCTGCGCGAATTCGACATGACGACCAAGAGCTTCGTGGATGGCGGGTTCGAACTACCCGAAAGCCAGGGCAATGTGCAGTGGATCGACCATGACACCATGCTGGTCACCCGCAATTTCGACGAAACGCTCAAGACCGAAAGCGAATATCCCTACACCACCCGCCTGTGGAAACGCGGCCAGTCGATCGACGAGGCGCAGGAAATATTCCGCGGCGAACGGACCGATGTGTGGTCGGGTGCGGGCCTGCTGCGTGACAACCAGGCGGTTGTCCACGCGCGCACCGCATTTCGTTCCATCAGCTTCCACGAGACCGAATATTACGTCGAGCACAATGACGAATGGCTGCGGCTCGACATCCCGCTCAAGGCCTCGGTCTACGGCATCGTTGACGGCCATCTGCTCTATTCGACCGATGTCGATTGGGAAGTGGACGGCCAGACTTTCCCGGCAGATTCGCTGGTTGCTGTCGACCTGGAGGACTGGAAGGCCGATCCCAACGGCGCGAAAAAGGTGCTCGTCTGGGCGCCGGGTGATAGGCAGACCCGATCGGGTGGCGCAATCACGGCAAATGCGCTGTTCGTTAGTCTGCTCGACAATGTTCGCGGACGGGTTCTCCGCTTCAACTTCCGTGGCGGGAAATGGATCAACGAGCAGGTCGCCCTGCCTGACAACGCCACAATCAGCATCCAGACCTCGTCGGACGAAACCGACCAGATCATGTACACGGTGACCGATTTCCTCACCCCTACCACGCTCTATTATTCGGATGGCGGTGCGCCCGAACTACTCAAGCGATCGCCCAGCCGATTTGATTCGAGCGATCTGGCGGTCGAACAGCTCGAAGCCGTCAGCAAGGACGGGACGGCGATCCCCTATTTCCTGATACGGCCCGAAAGCGCGCCTACCGATGGTAGCACCGCCACGCTGCTTTACGGATACGGCGGCTTCCAGGTCTCGCAGCAGCCGGGCTATATGGCGCTCACCGGAAAATTGTGGCTCGAGCAGGGCGGCGCCTTCGTCATGGCCAACCTGCGCGGCGGCGGCGAGTTTGGTCCGAATTGGCACCAGAGCGCGATCCGCGAGAACAAGCAGCGCACTTGGGATGACTTCATCGCAATTGGCGAGGACTTGGTCGCGCGTGGCCTTACCTCACCCGAGCACCTGGGCGTCCAGGGCGGATCGCAAGGGGGGCTGCTGGTCGGCACGGCCATCACCCAGCGGCCAGACCTGTTCGGCGGTGCGATCGTACAGATCCCGCTATTCGACATGCTCCGTTATCATTTGATCGGGCGCGGCGCGTCTTGGATCGGCGAATACGGCGATCCGCGCATTCCCGAACAGCGCGCCTGGATCGAACCCTATTCACCCTATCAAAAGATCGTACGGGGCGTAAATTACCCCAGCCCCTTCCTGTGGGCCTCGACCGCCGACGACCGGACCCATCCCGCCCATGCCCGCAAGGGTGCCGCAAAGCTCAAGGCGCTTGGCCAGCCCTATTACTACTACGAAGAAATGACCGGCGGACATTCGGGCGGCGTAGACAATGAACAGCGGGCGCAGTTGCAGGCTCTGCAATATGTCTATCTGATGCAGAGGTTAATGGGCGAAGCGCCTGGGCAATAGGTTTGGCGTTTCATCCTGCCGCAAATCCACCACGACTGGGGTGGTAAATGGGCTGGCGACTACACTTGGAAGGCTGGAATTAACTCTGAAAATCTAGGACTTACGTCATCGGGGGGCCAATGGAGGAAATAAATGCCTTACTCCCCACACGAGACGGTTTCTGACGCAATCAAGCGCGCGGGCCTTCCGGAGTCGCACAATGTCCACTGGTCCGAAGCGCGCAAAGCCGAAGTGGTGCGCGCGGTTCGTGACCGCCTGATCAGCTTTGACGAAGCGCGTTGGCGTTATCTGCTCAGCCGCAAGGAATTCGAGAGTTGGGAACGCAAGGTCGCCCGCAAAGAGGCTCCACACAAGGTTCTCGAATCAAACTGAATAACGGTACCCGAAACGGTCTCATACCCGGACCGCCGCCCGCTTTCATCGCCTGCTACCAGTCCCCAGCCGGGTAGGCGCATGAAAGTCGGGCGGTTTGTCTTTCACCCAGTCGAGAAATTTCGCCAGTGCTTCGTTCGCGATCAACGCAGCTCGATCGTCGCCAATCCGGGCAAGCTGGGAGTTGGTGTAGCTATTGTGAATTGCCTGATGACAGATCGGGTGGACGGGCACTGTGCCCTTGCCCTTCTTGGCCTTGGGCACGGGGTGATGCCACTGGATCAACGTTTCCAATGGACGCTCGCATAGCCAGCAGGTGACGCTGTCGCTCAGCGCTTTTTCTCCGCTGCCTTCTTCTTTTTCATCGTGTCGTGGAAGCGATCGGCCCATCCGGGTTTGACGATTTGCTCGCCGCGCACCATGCGCAGGTCGCCGGCATCGACATCGCGGCTGACCGCGCTGCCCGCCGCAACAATGGCATCGGCCCCGATCTTGACCGGGGCGATCAGCGCGCTGTTCGATCCGATGAAGGCGCGCTCGCCGATCTCGGTCTTGTACTTGAAATAGCCGTCATAATTGCAAGTGATCGTGCCTGCGCCAATATTCGCGCCCGCACCCACCGTCGCATCGCCAAGATAGGAGAGATGGTTGGCCTTGGCGCCCGGCCCCAGGACCGCCTTCTTCATCTCGACAAAGTTTCCGACCTTGCTGCCCTGCTCCATCACCGCGCCAGGCCGCAGGCGTGCGAACGGCCCGACCGAGCAACCCGGGCCAACGCTCGCGCCCTCAAGATGGCTGAAGGCATGGATCGTTGCACCGTCTGCAATCGTAACTCCCGGGCCGAACACCACATTGGGTTCCACCGTCACGTCGCGACCAATCTCGGTATCCCAACTGAAGAATACCGTCTGCGGCGCCACAAGGCTGGCCCCTTCCGCCATGGCCCGCTCGCGGCGAGCGGCCTGCCAGCGCGCTTCGGCCTGGGCCAGCTCGGAACGGCTGTTGATCCCGGCAACTTCGTCAGGATCGTCTGTCTTTACCACCGCGCAGATTCGCCCATCGCCGATCGCGATATTGACCACATCGGGCAGGTAGTATTCGCCCTGCGCATTGTCATTGCCGACCCGGTCGAGCAGGGCCCAAAGGTCGCTTGCGCGCGCCGCCAACAAGCCGGAATTGCACAGCGTGCAGGCGCGCTCCGCCTCGCTCGCATCCTTGTATTCAACCATCTTGCCGATCACGCCGTTGGCGTCGGCCATTACCCGGCCGTATTGCAGAGCGTCCTGCGGCTCGAAGCCGAGCACGACCACGGCCGGGGTGCTATCACCATGGAGTCGGTCGAGCATGGCCCGCATGGTGGCGGATCGCACAAACGGCACATCGCCATACATGACCAGCACATCGCCTTCGAAGCCGCCGAGTGCAGCCTGCGCCTGTTGCACGGCATGGCCGGTGCCCAGCTGTGGTTCCTGCAAGCATGTAAGCGCACGGTCACCCAGCGCAGCCTCCAACTGCTCGCGCCCTGCGCCCACCACCACGACCTTATGCACGGGTGACAAATCGTCCACCGATGCCAGCAGGTGATCGATCATCGGCCTTCCGGCGATCGGGTGCAGCACCTTGTGCAGGTCGCTCTTCATGCGGGTGCCCTTGCCCGCGGCAAGGATGACAGCGGCGAAATCACTCATAAGCAGCGTCAATGCCACCAAATGCTTGCAGATTGAAGCTCCATCCTCCACGCGGCTGCGCATGGCCGATTTTCCCTTCGACGCCGTCGGGTTCGATCTCGACGGAACCCTGCTCGATACATTTCGCGATCTGGGCACGGCGGTGAACCATGCGTTGGAGCTGGGCGGCTTCGCGCCCGTACCGGTTGACAGCAGCAAGGACCTGATCGGCGGCGGGGCCAAGATCATGCTGGCGCGGGCGGTGGAGCATCAGGGCGGAATGCCAGAGGACGAATTTCGCGCGCTCTACAAGGCCATGCTCAAATACTATGCCGAACATAATGCGGTTCACACGCGGCCCTATCCTGGTGCGGAAGACCTGCTTGCCGATCTGGCCCGGCGCGGCGTGCGCATGGCGGTGGTCACCAACAAGTTCGAGGAATTTGCGCGGGGAATCCTGGGCCAGCTGGGCCTGATCGGGCATTTCGAAACGGTGATCGGCGGGAATTCGCTTGGCAAGAATGCGCAAGGCGCATTCATTGCCAAGCCTGCGCCGGACCCGGTGATCGAGGCATCCCGGCGTACAGGTGCCGGACGCTTCGCCTTTGTTGGCGATTCGAGCTATGACGTGAAGGCGGCGCGCGGAGCAAACGTGCCAGTGGTCGTCGCAGCCTATGGTTATTGCGACAAGCCGCCGCACGAGCTGGGCGGCGACGCTGTCATCGATTCGCTGCCCGGCCTGATTTCCGCCTTGGAATCGCTATAACGGTGGCAATTGCCGCTACGGCAAAGCGCCCTCGTGAAACCGCCTGTTGCAACGCAACAGAGAAAGTGCCACGCACGGCGCGCATTACGTAAACGGAAGGCTTCGGAGAGGTTCCATGACCATCGATTTCAAGGACAAAGTAGCAATCGTAACCGGCGCAGGCGGCGGTTTGGGCCGCGAATATGCGCTCGAACTGGGTCGGCGCGGTGCCAAGGTTGTGGTCAACGACCTTGGCGGTTCGCGCGACGGTACCGGTCATTCCGACATGGCTCTGCAGGTTGTCGAGGAGATCAAGGCTGCCGGCGGTGAAGCCATGTCGAATGGCCATTCGGTTACCGAATATGACCAGATGGAAGCCATGGTTGCCCAAGCCAAGGAAAAGTGGGGCGGCGTCCACGTCCTGATCAACAATGCCGGCGTGCTGCGCGACAAGACCTTTGCCAAGATGGAACCGGCCGATTTCGAATTCGTGCTCAAGGTTCACCTAACCGGCTCGGCTTTCGCCACCAAGGCGTGCTGGGATACCTTCCGCGAACAGGCCTATGGCCGGATCCTGATGACCGCCAGCTCAACCGGCCTGTTCGGCAATTTCGGCCAGGCGAACTATGGTGCAGCCAAACTCGGCCTTGCCGGGCTGACCAAGACGCTCCAGCTAGAAGGCGCGAAATACAACATCAAGGTCAACACGCTCAGCCCGGTTGCGGGCACGCGCATGACCGAGGACTTGTTCCCCGAAGAGGCGTTCAAGCTGTTCGATCCGGTCAATGTCGTCCCGGCTGCTCTGTTCCTGGTGAGCGAAGACGCGCCGACCAATGCCATCGTCGGCGCGGGCGCCGGCGGTTATCACTCGGCCTGGACGGTGATGAACGATGCCGTCTGGCTGCCCGATGGCGGGCGCACGGTCGAAGGCTTTGCCGCCAATTGGGATAAGATCAGCGAGTTCTCCAACCTCGTCGCTCCGCAATCGGGCAGCGAGCAGAGCGGCAATATCCTGCGCGCGATGCAGCGGGTAACCGGCCAAGGGCCATCCAGCGCGCGCGGATAAATCGCACACTGTATTGACACAGTAATACACTGGGCGTATTCCTCTCCCTAGCAATAGGGAGAGGAACCCCATGTATACTGAAGACGATCTGCGCAACGCGGTTGCCAGCGGCGCGATCAGTGCCGAAGCGGCCGACGCGCTGCGCAATTCAGTGCGCGCGACCAGCGAAGCGCCCGCCACCGATGAAGAACATTTCCGCCTGATCAACAGTTTCAACGACATTTTCGTGACTATCGCGGCCGTGCTGCTGCTGGTCGCAATGGCGGGAATTGGCCAAGCCTTTACCCCCAGCCTGGATGGGCCGCCGCCCTTCTCCGGCCTGCTGATGGCCGGTGCGGCCTGGGGCATGGCCGAATATTTCACCCGCGTACGGCGCATGGCGCTTCCCAGTATCGTCCTGCTGCTGGCCTTTGTCGGCGGCGTGTTCGAAATGCTGATTGGCTTCATCGCGTTGAGCTATGGCGATTCGGTTTTCGGAAGCGATCAGCAGACAGTTGGAGCCCTGCTGATTTCCGGTGCCGCCGCTGTGACTGCTGGCGCGGCATGGCTGCACTGGCGCCGCTTCATGGTGCCAATCACCGTAGCCGCCGGCACCGCGGCGCTCACAGTGACGGCGCTGGCATTGGTGGTTTCGGCGATCGGCCCCGACAATGTCCGCGACGGCATGATGTTCCCGCTGATCTTTGCCGCTGGCCTCGTTGTGTTCGGACTTGCGATGCGCTGGGATACGAGCGACCGCGAGCGTCAAACCCGCCGCAGCGACGTGGCGTTCTGGCTCCACTTGCTCGCCGCCCCGATGATCGCCCATCCGCTGTTTCACTGGCTGGGAGTTACCGAAGGCGACAACATTGGCCTTGGCGCCGCTATCGGCGTGCTGGTGGTCTATGTCGCGATGGGCATCATTGCACTGGCGATCGACCGGCGAGCCTTGCTGGTTTCCGCTCTCGCCTATGTGCTTGCTGCGCTGACCTTCCTTTTCGATCGTTTCGGCGCGGTCGAACTCAATGTCGCGCTCACCGCCCTGGTGATCGGTTCGGCGCTGCTCACGCTCTCGGCCTTCTGGTCACCGATAAGGCGAGCAATTGTTACTCAGCTTCCTGGAGACCTGCAGGCGCGCCTGCCCGCCACATTGGCGCTGGCTGCCT
>SBHJ01000094.1 GCA_006226465.1 Alphaproteobacteria bacterium
TATCTCGAAGCCGCGATTACTCTCGCCGCGCTTTCCGGCGTGATGCTCGCGCTGCTCGGGCTGTTCAGGCTGGGCTTCCTCGCGAACCTGTTATCACATCCAGTCATATCCGGCTTCATCACCGCCAGCGGTATCCTGATCGCGACCAGCCAGCTCAAGCACATCCTCGGCGTCAAAGGCGCGGGAGACAATTGGCCTGACATGCTGGGATCGCTTGCGCAGGCGCTGCCAGAGACCAATTGGCACACGCTGGCGCTCGGCATTCCCGGCACGCTGTTCCTGTTCTGGGTACGCAAGGGCGCCAAGCCCGCTTTGCTCATGCTGGGGCTCAAGCCACGCATGGCGGATATTCTGACCAAGGCGGGACCAGTGGTTGCAGTGATCGTCACGATCCTTGTCGTGCTGGTATTCGGCCTGGAGGCCAAGGGCGTGAAGCTGGTCGGCGCGATCCCGCAGGGCTTGCCTCCTTTTGCCCTGCCATCGGCGGATGCTTCGCTGATCGAAAAGCTGTGGGTTCCGGCTCTGCTGATCTCGATCATCGGTTTTGTCGAAAGTGTGTCTGTGGCTCAGACCCTCGCGGCCAAGCGGCGCCAGCGTATCTCACCAGACCAGGAACTGATCGGGCTTGGCGCCTCCAATATCGCCAGCGCACTATCCGGAGGCTATCCGGTGACTGGCGGTTTTGCGCGCTCGGTGGTCAATTTTGACGCGGGGGCCGAGACGCCTGCAGCAGGAGCATACACTGCTGTGGGCATTGCGCTTGCCTCGCTGTTCCTCACACCGCTGTTGTTCAATCTGCCGGTTGCCACTCTCGCGGCAACGATCATTGTCGCCGTGCTCAGCCTGGTCGATCTCAATACACCGCGCGAGTTGTGGCGCTATTCCAAGGCCGATTTCGCCGCGCATGTCGCAACCATCGGGATCACCCTGATTGCGGGGGTCGAAATGGGCGTCATCGCCGGCGTCGGAGTTGGGCTGCTGCTATACCTGTGGCGCGCGAGCCGCCCGCATGCCGCGATAGTCGGGCGGGTTCCGGAAACCGAACATTTCCGCAATGTCGAGCGGCACCGGGTCTTCACCGTTCCGCATGTGCTCTCGGTAAGGATTGATGAAAGCCTGACCTATCTCAACGCACGCTGGCTGGAGGAATACCTGCTCGAGCGCGTAGCCGAGCGACCCGCGCTGCGCCATGTCATCCTGATGTGCAGCGCGGTGAACGAGATCGATGCATCAGGGCTGGAGAGCCTGGAGGCGATCAATCACCGGCTGCAGGATGGTGGTATCGGCCTGCACCTGTCAGAGGTCAAAGGGCCGGTGATGGACCGATTACAGCGCACCCATTTCATCGGAGCGCTGAACGGCAAGGTCTATCTCTCGCAGAATCGGGCGTTTCGCGAATTGTCGCGCGATGATGGCTCGAACGCGAACGAGCCGGCCGATATGGCGCGCGGGTATATTTGACGGGCATTGGTGCGTGCCGGGCCGGCAGCAGTGGCCCGGCGCGCACCTACCCCCAAGCCTCAGAAGGCGAAGGTAACCCCTGCGCTCAGCACCCAGGGATCAAGCTTGTGCACAGTCTCGATTGCGACAACATCGCCCACATACCAGCGCGAGGTGGTGTCGACGAAATAACGCTTGGCATCGAGTGAGATACCAAAACCATTGTCCGAGACAGGGATATCCACGCCCGCCTGCAGGACAAAACCGAATTCATCGGAAAAGTCCGTCTCGGTTACGCCGAGAGGGATCGTTGCCGCGCCCGGCCGGTCCTTGACCCACAGGAAATAGGTTACACCGGCTCCAACATAGGGCCTGATCGCACCGCCATCGACGTGATACTTTGCAGTGAAGGTTGCCGGGATTACCCGGGCGTTGGAAACCAGTTCGGTACCCGCAGGGAATCCTGCCGTTGTATCAACGTCGTGCTGGGTAAAGCAGCAGATAGTTTCGATCGAGAAATTGTCGGCAACGAAGTATTCGATCGCCACTGTCGGGACCACATTGTCATTGGCCTTGGTCTGCGTACCAGCAGGGAGGCCGACAATATCGACGTTTACATCGGTAATCTTGCCATCAGGCAGAACGGCGGTCCCAAGCAGTTTGACCTGGACTTTACCCTGCATGTCCTCGGCGCTGGCGGGGGTCGCCAACACGGCAAGCGCAGCAAATCCGGCGAGGAGAGGTGCTTTCATTGTTCTATTCCTTGGCACCGCACTGGCCACCCCTTGTGGCCTGGGCAATTGCGGCGTCTGGAATGGAAATATGGCGATCAACGCGGCGCTTCATTGATCTGAGTCAAAGACTTTGACGCGTCCCTGTAGGATTGGAGATCTGGATATTCATGTTAGCCTAGGGCGATTCCATGCCGGCCTCCGGGTCATACGATATCTTCTTAAGAGGGACATTCGGAATCGAGCCGGGCGGCGCGACCGGGCGCAAATTGCGCGAGTTGGCGAAAATCATCTCGGTTCCACGCGGATCGATCGCACCGCTCGATCACACGCATGGCTCGCTTGTGTTCATCGCCGACGGATCGACCAAGCTGGTTGCCCATGCGTCGCACGATCGCGAACAGATCGTGGCCTTCCACTTCGGCGGCGATTTGGTAGCGATCCCGCCCGATTCGGAGCATGCCTTCAGTTTGATGGCGTTGAAGGACAGCGGCCTGATCATTTTCCCTGCGCGCGAATTCTACGATCGCGCCTCGGCTGAGCCGACGATAATGAGGGTACTGCTCGATCGGTTCCAGACTGCACTGTTCCGATGTCGCGACAAGGCGCTGGGCCTGGGGCGCAAGAATGCTCAAGAGCGACTGGCGAGTTTTCTGCTCACCATGGCCGAGCGGCTCGACAATGATGCGAATGGATGCCGCGTGCTCGACCTGCCGATGTCACGGCGGGATATTGGTGACAGTCTGGGACTTACCATCGAAACAATTAGCAGGCAGTTCAGCGAGTTGCGCGCTGCAGGGCTGGTCGAAACCAGCGGGCGCTCGCGGGTTGTCCTGAAGGATCCCGTGGCTCTTGCTCAGCGCGCGGGGCATTTGCAATGATACTCGAAAGAAATCTCCAAACTTGATCTGGATCAATGTAGTGAGGGAGCGCGCTGGCTATCGCCAGATCATTCATCAGGGAAGGTGACATCATGGAAGCTGTATTGGGCAGGGTGGGACTGTGGTTCCTCGTACTCCTGCTTTCCATCGCTGCAATTGTCGGGGCGCAGGATGCCGGATTTGCCGTGCATGCGACGATCATTGCCATTGTGGCATTCGGAATGATCTGGGTGGCTGCAGCCAGCTATGACCCCTTGGCCAAGGCGCAAGGCCTGCTTCGCATGCCCGGGGGCGCTTCGAAGTATGACGATGATCCGGTGCGATGGGGCGTCATTGCGACCCTGTTCTGGGGTACGGCCGGGTTTGCCGCCGGCCTCTATATCGCATTGCAGTTGGCCTTCCCGCAGCTCAACTTCGAGCCTTACCTCAACTTCGGACGCCTTCGCCCGCTCCACACCAGCGCGGTGATCTTCGCATTCGGCGGCAATGCCCTGATCGCGACGAGCTTCTATGTCGTGCAGCGCACCGGACGCACGCCGCTCGCCTTCCCCGGCCTCGCTCGATTCGTGTTCTGGGGATACCAGCTGTTCATCGTGCTGGCCGCGACCGGCTATCTGCTCGGCATTACCCAGTCGAAAGAATATGCCGAGCCTGAATGGTATGTCGACCTGTGGCTGACGATCGTCTGGGTCGCCTATCTGGTCGTGTTTGTCGGCACGATCGTGAAGCGCAAGGAACCGCACATCTATGTGGCCAACTGGTTCTACCTCGCCTTCATCGTCACCGTTGCCATGCTGCATGTCGTCAACAATCTGGCAGTCCCCGTCAGCTTCCTCGGTTCGCGCAGCTACAGCGCCTTTGCCGGGGTGCAGGATGCGCTGACCCAATGGTGGTATGGCCACAATGCGGTGGGCTTCTTCCTCACCGCCGGCTTCCTGGCGATGATGTATTACTTCGTGCCGAAGCAGGCTGAACGGCCGGTCTATTCCTATCGCCTGTCGATCATCCACTTCTGGTCGCTGATCTTCCTCTACATCTGGGCCGGTCCGCACCATCTGCACTATACCGCGCTGCCAGACTGGGCGCAGACTCTAGGCATGGTCTTCTCGATCATGCTGTGGATGCCGAGCTGGGGCGGCATGATCAACGGATTGATGACGCTCAACGGCGCGTGGGACAAGGTCCGCACCGATCCGATCATTCGCATGATGGTGATCGCGCTCGCTTTCTATGGCATGAGTACATTCGAAGGCCCGATGATGAGCATCAAATGGGTCAACAGCTTGTCGCACTATACCGATTGGACCATCGGTCATGTTCACTCCGGCGCGCTGGGATGGAACGGGATGATCACTTTCGCCTGCGTATATTACCTCGTCCCGCGCCTGTGGAAGCGTGAGCGGCTTTACAGCTTGCGGATGATCAACTGGCACTTCTGGCTCGCGACGCTGGGGATCGTGTTCTATGCCGCCAGCATGTGGGTGGCCGGGATTACCCAGGGCCTGATGTGGGCGGAATACAACCCGGACGGCTATCTGGTCTGGTCATTCGTTGAGACGGTTGCAGCCTTGCATCCGATGTTCATCCTGCGCGCGCTGGGCGGCTTGCTCTACCTCAGCGGCTTTGTGATCATGCTCTACAACGTATGGCAGACGCTGGCCGGACGCCTGCGCGACGAAACCCCGATGACCGAAACGCCCTATGACGAGCAGGCCGACCGCCCGCTCGCCCCGGCAGCCGTTCCCGCCGAATAGGATCGCAAGCGATGAGCACAGAAAAAACCACCATGGTCGAGCGCCACAAGAAGCTCGAACGCAATGTAACCCTGCTGGGCGTCGGCACGCTGCTGGCGGTTGTCGTTGGCGGGATCGTAGAAATCGCTCCGCTGTTCTGGATCGATAACACGATCGAAAAGGTCGAAGGCATGCGGCCCTATACGCCACTGGAGTTGGCCGGACGCGACATTTACATTCGCGAAGGCTGCTATGTTTGCCACAGCCAGATGATCCGCCCGTTTCGCGACGAGGTCGAGCGCTACGGGCACTATAGCCTGGCTGCGGAATCGATGTACGATCACCCGTTCCAATGGGGATCCAAGCGCACCGGGCCGGATCTGGCGCGCGTAGGCGGTCGCTATTCGGACGAGTGGCATGTCCAGCATCTCAAAAACCCGCAAAGCGTCGTTCCGCAAAGCGTCATGCCGCAATATGGCTTCCTCGCCGAGAGCAAGCTCAAGGTGGCCAATCCTTCGGCCAATCTTACAGCGCTGACCCGGGTGGGCGTGCCCTATACCGACGACGACATCGCCAATGCGTCAGCCGATCTGGAGGCACAGGCCAATCCGGACATGGATCCGGGTGATCTTGCGGCGCGTTACCCCAAGGTGCAGATTCGCGACTATGACGGCAATCCCAAGCGCGTGACCGAGATGGACGCGCTGGTGGCTTACCTGCAGATGCTTGGAACGCTGGTCGATGTGAATAGCGCGGCGGCGCAAGAGGAACTGGCGACGGAGAAGGGCCGATGAGCGCGTACGAGAATCTGCGCCATTTTGCGGACAGCTATGGGCTGGCCATAATGATGGTCACTTTCCTAATCCTGTGCGCATGGCCCTTCCGCCCCGGTGCAGCCAAGCACAACAATGCTGCGGCCAATTCGATTTTCGAAGGACAAGACGATGGCGAATAAGCGGATCGACCAGCCGACGGGTACCGAAACGGTCGGCCACGAATGGGACGGTATCGAAGAACTCAATACCCCGCTGCCGCGTTGGTGGCTGTGGCTGTTCTATATCACCATTGTATGGGCCGCGGTCTATACCGTGCTCTACCCGGCTTGGCCGATGATCTCGAAGGGGACGGAAGGCTATTTCGGCTGGACCAGCCGTGGGCAGCTCGCGCAGGAAATCGATGCGGTCGAAGCAAGTCGGGCGGAATTTCGCACGCAGCTAGCCAATCTTCCGGTCGAGCAGCTGCAGGCCAATCCAGGCCTGATGGGCCAGGCGGTTGCGGGCGGATCGGCGGCCTTCAAGGTCAATTGCGTGCAATGCCATGGTTCGGGCGCTGCCGGCAGCCCGGGCTTCCCCAACCTGGCGGACGATGACTGGCTGTGGGGCGGAGATATCAAGGCAATAGAGACGACCCTGACGCATGGCATTCGCCAGCCGGGCGATGGCGCGACGCGCTTGAGCGCAATGCCGCCCTTTGCAGGTGCATTTAGCCCGGCGCAGATGAATGCGCTGGTTGACCACGTCCTGTCGCTGAGCGGCAATGGCCAGAGCAGCGCGGTGGGGGCGCAGCTTTATGCCGACAATTGCGTGGCCTGCCATGGCGCTGCGGGCGAGGGTGACCGGATGCAGGGAGCACCGCGGCTCAACGATGCGATTACCCTTTATGGAAACAGCCGCGACGCCATCGCACGCCAGATCCAGCAGCCGCGCATGGGCGTGATGCCGTCTTGGCAGGGCCGACTCGATCCGGTTACGATCAAGATGCTGGCGGCTTACGTTCACTCACTCGGGGGAGGTGAAGACTTCGTGGAGGCTGGCCCGGAGCCGGTGACACAAGCCGATGAACAGCCCTGAGCCAATCCGGGGGGCGGCCCCGGAATCGCTCTACGAAGCGCGCAAGACGGTCCACAACAAGCGGATCGATGGACCATTTCGTAGATTCAAATGGCTCGTCATGCTGGTCACGCTGACGATTTATTACGTCACGCCGTGGTTGCGCTGGGACCGCGGGCCTTATGCCCCGGACCAAGCGGTGTTGGTCGATCTGGCCAATCGCCGGTTCTACATGTTCGGAATCGAGATCTGGCCGCACGAATTCTATTTCGTGGCGGGCCTGCTGATCATGGCTGGGATCGGCTTGTTCCTGGTTACCAGCGCGGTGGGCCGGGCCTGGTGCGGCTATGCGTGCCCGCAAACGGTATGGACCGATGTGTTCCAGCATATCGATCGCTTCGTTGATGGCGATCGCAATGCGCGGGTGAGACTCGATAATGCACCGTGGACGGTCGGCAAGATCGCGCGAAGGCTGTTCAAGTGGAGCATCTACCTGCTGATCAGCATGGCGACGGGCGGGGCATGGATTCTCTATTTCGCCGATGCGCCGACCCTGCTGCGCGATTTCGTGGCGGGCGAAGCAGCGCCGGTCGCCTATGGCACCGTGCTCATCCTGACTTTCACCACCTTTGCGCTGGGCGGTTTCATGCGTGAACAGGTCTGCATCTACATGTGCCCCTGGCCGCGGATCCAGACCGCCATGCTCGATGAAAAGAGCCTGATCGTCACCTATAAAGATTGGCGCGGCGAACCGCGTGGCAGCGTGAAGAAGGCAGAAAAGAACCCTGATGAGTTCGGCGATTGCATCGACTGCATGCAGTGTGTCCAGGTCTGCCCCACGGGCATCGATATCCGTGAAGGGGCGCAGATTGGCTGTATCACATGCGCATTGTGCATCGATGCCTGCGACCGGGTGATGAAGGATATCGGTCGCCCGCGCGGCCTGATCGATTATGCCACGTTGGAAGATTGCGAGCGCGAAACTGCGGGCGAACCGCCACGGCCGGCGTGGAAGGCACTGCTGCACATCCGTACGCTGGTCTACCTGCTGATTTGGGGCAGCATCGGGCTGGGCCTATTGTTTGCATTGGGCAATCGCGCCCATACCGATATCAGCGTCACGCCTGACCGCAATCCGCCCTTCATGCTGATGAGCGACGGTTCGGTCCGCAACGCCTATACGATCAAACTGCGCAATATGCAGGCTCGCCCGCGCGAGATGGAGGTCAGCGTGGAAGGCTTGCCAGAAGGTAAGTTCTGGACCGATAAGATCGGGCTAGAGCAGGCGGACCAGGCCCAGCGGGTCAGGGTCGATGCCGATGCAACGCTGGCGATACGTGCCTATGTAATCGTGCCCAGTGGTGCAAAGAGCCAGGACTTCATTTTCAAGGTGACCGCACTGGATGAGCAGGGCGAAACCGATACCAGCGAGACATTGTTTAACGCACCGGGAGGGATGTGATGGCGCGCGAATTCACCGGTCGCCACATGCTGCTGACCTTCGTCGGAGGGTTTGGCGTAGTGGTCGCGGTCAACTTCTATATGGCGAGCCAGGCCGCCAGTAGTTTTGGGGGTGTGACCGTCGAAAATTCCTATATCGCCAGCCAAAAGTTCAATGGCTGGCTCGATGAAGCACGGGCACAGGAAGCGCTCGGCTGGGGCGCGGAGCTTGTTCGCAAAGATGATGGCTATCTGGTTGTGGAAGCAGTTGGCGTGCCGGCGGGTGCGGAAATTTCCGCCGAGTTGCGACATCCGTTGGGACTCAAGGACCGGGCCAGGCTGACTTTCGCGCCGCAGGCCGCAATGCGCTATATATCGAACGAGAAGGTCGAGTCCGGGCGTTGGACCGTACGGCTCACGATCTTGTCGGGCAAGGATCGCTGGGAACGCGAAATGCCGCTGGAATGAACGCACCGCATCGCCTTGATACTGCGCCGCCTGGCGAATTGGTCGATACGCGTTTTACCGTGCCGTCGATCAAATGTGCCGGGTGCATTGCCAAGATCGAACGTGGGCTGGGCGTGATCGAGGGCGTCGAGTACGTCCGGGTCAACTTTTCGAACAAGCGCGTGGCAGTGCGGCATGATGCCACGCTGAGCGAAGACGCATTGGCCGGTGAATTGCGCCAACTGGGGTTCGAAGCCCAGGCCGTCGCCACCAATCCGCTGGCCCAGGATGACAAGGAAACCACGGCGCTGCTGCGGGCATTGGCGGTGGCTGGGTTCGGCATGATGAACATCATGCTTCTGTCGGTCAGCGTGTGGTCGGGCGCAGGCGGGGTGACGCGCGAGATGTTCCACTGGCTCTCCGCACTGATCGCCCTGCCGGTGGTGGCCTATTCGGGGCGGCCGTTCTTCGCCTCCGCTGCTATGGCGCTGCGCTATGGGCGGACCAATATGGACGTGCCGATTTCGATCGGCGTGCTGCTCGCCACGGGGCTGAGCATCTATGAGACGCTGACGGCGGGCGAGCACGCCTATTTCGATGGCGCGGTCATGCTGCTGTTCTTCCTGCTGGCCGGGCGTGCGCTCGATTCGACCATGCGCAACCGGACCCGCGCCGGGATCGGGGCATTGCTTTCGCGCATGGGGCGCAGTGCCGCCGTGTTCGAAGCCGACGGTTCGACCCGCCGCATCGCGGCAGAGGAACTGAAGCCAGGCATGATGATGCTGGTGGCGGCGGGCGAGGCGCTCGCTGCCGATGGCGTGATCGAGCGCGGGAGTGGGTCGATCGACAATGCCATGCTCACGGGCGAGAGCCTGCCCGAGCCGGTTGGCGTGGGCAGCATGGTCCATGCCGGGGCGACCAATCTGGGTGATCCGCTGCATGTCCGCATCACCGCCGCAGCAGACGATACGGTGCTGGCCGAAATCGCGCGCCTGATGGACGAGGCGGGCCAATCACGCAGCCGCTATGTCCGGATCGCCGATCGTGCGGCGCGGCTCTATGCGCCCGCGGTTCACAGTCTTGCGGCGTTGGCCTTCATCGGCTGGATGATCGCTGGGGCGGGTTGGCACCAATCGCTGGTGAT
>SBHJ01000129.1 GCA_006226465.1 Alphaproteobacteria bacterium
GCATCGGGCGCAATCACGGCGGCCTGCACCGGGGTGGGGGCAACATAGCCGCGCTCGGCGAGGGCTTCGCCAAGGACCGGAGGGAGAAATTCGAAAGACATGCAAACTCGCAAAGGTGGGTAGCCGCGCCGGGGTTCGGCGGGGGAGGGAAATGAAGGCAAGAGGCTGGTGAGGGGCTCGCGCGGAAGTCAACGGCGGGCGGCGGGATACACCGGCGGCGCCTTTGCGCGGGCCTATAGCGCCAAAAGCCGGGCTTGGCTTGTTTTATTTTTGCAGGTGCGAAATGGGTGGGCCGGCAGCGGAACTGACATTCCGCTGCCGGCCCCAATTGCGGGCTCTGGCGTTACTTCAGCTGGCGGAAGTGGTAACCATGTCACGCTGGAGTGTGCGGCCGGCCAGAAGATAATGCAGCGCAGCCCAACCATAACCACAAATGAAGATGACAATCGACCACTGCAAGCCGCGCGCCTCGGCGCTTGCACAAGCAGCCACGGCGGTTGTCTCTGCCCCACTAAGAAGAGGTATCGCTTCGGGATCGAGCGTAATCAACGACTTGCACGCCTCTAGCGTGAGCCCGAGGCCTTGCCCGTCCAGGAATACTGTCTTCAAGAAGGTCGAGAGCACCCCGATAAGGGGTGGGCCGAGACCGTAGCCGAGCAGGTTTACAACGAACAGCGTGATTGCGACCGATGTGGCGCGCATCCGGCTGTCGACCACCCCTCCTGATACCGCATACATCGGCCCCAGGTAGAAATAATGGATCATCGCCGCGATCATCAGCGGCGGCATCGCCAGCCACAAATTGTCAACCAGAAAACCGAACGCGTAAAGCGGCACGGATGCACCCATGCCGAGCGCCGGCAGCCACGAAAGTGCGTTGGGATGCCGTTTCGACATCTTGTCGGCGAGCCAGCCGGAAGCGAATACGCCCAACGCGGCCATCAAACCCAGGATTATGCCGAAGAGCAACGAGGCGTCCTGGATCGAAAGGCCGTGCGTGCGTATCAGGAAAGAAGTGGTGAACTGCCCAACGCCATAGCCAACAAAAGAGGCAAGTGTCGCGCCGGTCACTATGTGCCAATAGGCGGGTTTTTTCATCAGCAGGGCCAAGGCTTCGCGGAAGCTTGCTTTCGCCAACCCCTGCAGGGCAGCGGGGTCAGTATAACCGCGCGGCGGTTCCTTTATGCTGCGCCAGACGATCAGTGACAGCAACAGGCCCGGCAATCCGACTATCACGAAGGCGATACGCCAGCCCTCAACTTGGGACCAGTCCAGATCACCGGACAGGAAGCCAAGGCCAACTGCATTCACCCATGCACCGAATTCCGCACCCTCCAGGCCTGCAATCTGTCCCCCGAAGATCGCCGCCAGCATTCCGCCGAGCGGAACTCCCAGAGCATAGATCGAAACTGCGGTAGCTCGGCGTGAAGGTTTGAAATAGTCCGCAATGAGAGATTGGGCGGGAGGCGTGCATCCGGCTTCTCCAATGCTTACCCCTACCCGGAACAGGAAAAGCATAAGGAACGACATCGCAAAACCACAAAGGGCGGTGAACAGGCTCCAGATCGCTACTGCTGACGCAATGATGATCACCCGGTTATAACGCTCTGCGCCGCGCGCTATCGGGATGCCAAGAAATGTGTAAAGCACGGCAAATGCTGGCCCGCCCAGCATTCCCAGCTGCCAGTCCTCAAGGCCGAAACTGAGCTTGATCGGCTCGGTCAGAATATTGACGATCGTTCGGTCGATGAAGTTAAAGATATAGACGATAAGCAGTGCACTGAGCACATAGGACCGATAGACCGGAGATCCGAAACCTTCAGATGCGGGAGCAACATTCGTTGATGCTTGCACCGTCGCTTGGTCCATCAAATTCTCCCAGGAGATCTATGTCGATTTGACACTGGAGTTCGCCCGGCTGGGCCATCGCATTGGCGCACCTTCTGAGTATTTGAGCAACAGGTAAAGCTTAATGAGATGAGTCGGCACCTCCACCCATTATCGGACATTCAGCCGCTCACCCCAGCATCTCCCGTTCGACCCAGGTTGAATGCACCCCGCTCGAAATTTTGTGTGGCAGGGCGAGGCGGCAGATTGGACCCTTGGCGACATCGCTGGCGTCAAGGATTGCAAATTCGGACCTGCCGTTATTCTCGTCGATCAGGAAGGTGACGAGATAGCCATCATCTTCCACAGTGGCGCCTTTCCGCGGCACCATTGGGCTTTCGCTGGCATAGACGCCTTCGGGCAGGCGATAGACCTGCTCTTCTCCCGTCTCGGTGTCATGCCGGAGATAGCCGTTGAACAGGAACCAGCCGGGGCGCGAGGTGGTGGACCAGACGTAACGGCTTTTTTCCATCGCGAACCGCGGGTTGATCATGCCGAATTCGACGATTCGGTCGGACAGGCGCTCCTCGCGGCAATCACCGGTCTTTAGGTTGAACCGCCAGCGATGAAGGCGGCACTGGAATGAGTGCTCGTCGACATAGGCCATCATATGGGCGTAGCGGCCAAATTCTTGCAGCGGTTCAGGCATGGGGCAGGACTGGTGATACCCTTCGAGCACAACTTCATCCCCGTCCTCATATGCGTTGGTCCAGTGGAGAACATAGGTCGGCTCGGCCTCGAACCAGCGGATCTCCTCTGGCTGTCCGTACCGCGGGATCAGTGCGAAGCGAGATGGCAAGCCATCGTGCAGCCGCGCCGCGTGGATGTTGCGCTTCAGCGCCTCTACATCCCAGAACAGCGGCATGTCGTTGAGGATCGACCAGTTGCGGGTGATCGCCATGTCGTGCGGCAGGCGCGGGCCGGGCAGGGCAATCGGGACATAATGCACCAGCTTCCCGGCACGGTCGACTACGCCGTAATGCATAAAGGGGGCGTGGACCGAGTAGTTGAAGAACATCAGCTCGCCAGTCGCTTCATCCACTTTCGGGTGCGCGGAAACCCCGTCGAGCGGACCCCACGGCGCCTTGCCCAGGTTCTCCAGCGTGACCGGATCGAGCATCCACGCTTCACCGCATTGGTAGAAGGTCGCGTAGGCCACACCGGCATGGACCACGATATCGGTGCTGCCGGTGTCCTTGAGGCCTTGATGCGCACCAAAGCCGGGACGTTTCGATGTTCCCGGTGGGTCCATCAACCCGCCCCATAACGATTCCCCTGCGATCTGCTCCGCCTCAAAGCAATGCGTGCGCACGAAGCGGTTGCGATAGCTGACCTTGCCACCCTGGATATCGACTTGGTGGATCATCGCGTCGCCATCGAACGGGTGATAGCGACCGAGCGGTTGGTGCACCGGGTTCTCGGTATTGCGCAAATAGATGCCGTCGATGTCCGCCGGAACCTCGCCTTCGATCAGCTCGAGCTTATCGACCGTTACTTCCTCGTGCAGCGGGGTCCACGCACCCGAGAGATAGGGATGGTTCGACGGATCGAGCGAATATTTCAGCGGTGCCTCGCGGGTCAATTGCATCGTCCAGGCGTCCTCTCTCCAGCGAGACTAGCTGAGCCATGCTTCTAAGCAAGCCTGACAACATGCGCCAGTTCATCTGGGTCGCGAAATTTGATCGAGATCAATGCAGTCCCGGAGACTCGGAGGTACCCGGTAACAAGGTCGGGGATGCTCCGTCAGACCGCCGGGACCTCCCCAGAAGGAAGGGAGCCGATCCATGAAATCGATCTTGCTGCATGTCGCCAATGACAATGGCTTTGAAAGCCGCCTGCAAGTCGCGCTTGATCTCGCGCGCGAATATGACGGGCATGTTACCTGCTTCCAGCCGGTTACGCTGGAGCTGGCATTCACAGGAGACTTCTATGGCACAGCTTCGGCCGTGATGGTCACGGCGGCGCGCGAAGAAGCGGAGAAACATCGCGAAGAGGTCGAAGCGCATCTGGCCAAGGAAGATGTGCAATGGGACTGGATTACCGAATTCGGCAGCCCTGATATGCGATTGCTCGATCATTCGGGCTTGCAAGATGTGGTGGTGGTCGGTGCTATCCAGCGGGAAGGCGGCGAGGCGCGCGCAGCCGCGTTGGTGGGCGATCTGGCGATTTATTCGCGTGCGCCCGTCTTGGTCGTTCCGGCTGGCGCCAAGGGAATCGATGTCGACGGACCCGTGATCGTCGCCTGGAACGGCTCGGTCGAGGCGGGCAATGCGCTCAGGTCTGCTCTGCCCATCCTGGCACGTGCGACTTCGGTTAGGATCGTCGCGATTGCCGGGAAGAAAGGCATGATCGATCAGCAAATCGGCGCTGCCGAGGCCGCCCAATATCTCTCGCGCCACGGGATCTCATGCGAAATACTCGAATTGCCTGCCGATCCGGCCGGCATCGCCCGCACATTGGTAATGGCGGCGCAATCGCAAGGGGCCTCATGCATCGTGATGGGCTGCTATGGCCACTCGCGCCTGCGTGAGACTGTCTTCGGTGGGGTGACGCAGGAAATGCTGGCTAATGTTGAGGTGCCGCTGCTGCTGGCGCACTAGTTCTCTTGAGCCTCAAGCGCCGGCGCTCGCGTCCGCTCGCTTGGCTATCCTCGCTTCGCTGCGGGCGGCCGGTCGGCCTTGCGGGCCTGCGGCCCGAATCTGACCGTCAATCGGACTTGGGCGCTCGCCGCCGCATCATGCCTTCCTGCGCGACGCTGGCAACCAGTTCTCCGGCGCGGTTGAAGATGCGCCCGCGGTTGAATCCGCGCCCACCGCCGCTCCAAGGGCTGTCAGTGGCATAGAGCAGCCATTCGTCGGCACGGGCGGGACGATGAAACCACAAAGCGTGGTCGAGACTAGCCCCTACCAGTTCGCCGCGCATCCAGCTGAGGCCGTGCGGCAGGGCACTGGTGCCCAGCAGCGTGAAGTCGCTGGCATAGGCGATTACCGCGCGGTGCAGGGCCGGATCGTCGGTTAGGGGCGCAACGGTGCGAAACCAGGTATGGGCATGGGGGGCCTTGGGTTCGCTATTCATCCAGTGCAGCTTGTCGGTCGTGCGCATCTCGATCGGGCGCGGACGCAGCATCATCCTGCGCTGGAGTTCGCTCATCCGTTCGCCCCGCGCGGCGACGATATCGCGACGCATATCCATGTCGCTGCGCAGATCCTCTGGCATGGCGACGTCGGGCATCGGGCAGTCGTCGTGCGACAGTCCCTCTTCCGGCAATTGGAAGCTGGCGGTGAGATTGAGGATCGGTACCATGCTTCCACCCTCATCCGGCTGGCTTGCCACCACCCGGCGGTTGGCGAAACTGCGTCCTTCAAAATCGATCGCCACGCGATAGTCGATCGGCGGGCCTTCCTTGCCCCCGCGCAGGAAATAGGCGTGAAGCGAATGCGCCTGCTTGCCATCGCCAATGCTGGCCTGCGCTGCCTGCAGCGCCTGCGCAATCACCTGGCCACCGAACACACGCCCAACGCCGTCTTTCTGTGGGCGACCTTCAAAATGGTTGTCGGCGGTTTTCTCGACAGTCAGGAGCTTTGTAAGCCAGCCAACCAGCTGCTCGGGAGGGGGTGCATCGTTCATCCCACGAGCAATGCGTTACCTTTACGCAAACGTCAATTGACGGTGTGGTGTTCGAAGTCAGCCAGCAAGGCCGAGCCGACGCAACGCGCGAAAAGCATACGCCTTGGTCTTGTTGCGCACAGGCCAGCGCTTAGGCGCGTGCGGCTTCAGGCCCATTGCGCGTAGCAAGCGGTTCAACCCGCGCGCATCGGCTTCGGCAAAACTCCAGTCGCTGCGCCAGGTGATCGAGAGCGAAATCGAGCTGGTCGGACCGACGCGAACGAAATGCGGTGCCATCACCGGAACATATACTGCCTCGCCCCGATCGAGCGGGAATTCGCTCGCTCCATCCATCAATTCATCGCGCCAGGACAATTCACGTGCGCCACCGCTGTGGTAGGTTTCGTGCACTTCATCCGGAGCATAGCGCGCATCGCCCGCCGGGAACTGGGTCATGACCTTGGAACCCTTGATCTGGAGCAAGATGTTGTGTTCCGGATCGAAATGATAAGGCGTGACAGCATGTGGGCTGGAGATGAATATGAAGCCCTGCGGGCGTAGCATGGCGCCGGTCTTGGCCTCGATCTCGGGTCGGATTTCTTCGAGCAGGCCGAGCAGCAGCGCCCGGTAAACCTCGTCCTGTTCGATGTTCTTGAGAACAGCCCAGCTATTCGCCTCCGCGATGTGGCGAATTGTTTCGCCAATAGTCAGGCCAGTGCTGCCCGGCTTGCCGTCCACGCCGATCGGCAGGTCGCCGCGATTGTATTCGATCGAGCTTTCAGGAATGCGCTCGGCCAGCGCGGCCAGCGCCTCGATTTCCAGCAACGGATGGCGGCTCAGCTTGTGACCCAGCAGGTGCGGCACCTCCGGGTAGCATTTGGCGAACCTGGCGCGCTCGCTGGGCACGAACAGATTGGTTTCGATCCAGACCGGGGCGTTCATGGCCGGCTTTCCTTCTTCGTTTCGGCGCGCAGGATCGGTTCGAACAGGCGCCGTCTCAAGCTGCCTCCGATCGCAATGCTGCGGCTGATGATGGCGTGCTTTTCGCGCCAAATGCGTTCGATCATGGGGTGGCCTTCGGCCGCGCAACTATCGCACCAGGCAATGTCACTGCGGGAAAGCAGTTCGAGATTGCGCTGCTGCAGCAGGACGCCGGGGGAGAATCGCGCATAGCGCTCGTCGAATGCGGTCTTGAAGCTGAAAGCGCCCGGCGGGGTCAGGAAATTGGCGAGCATGGCGATTGGTTTGCCGCCGAGCCGCAGCGTCAACCGCTCGAGCTTCCCAGCATGCGCCGCCCCCGTCAGCGCCTCATTGAACAGTCGCGCGCTAGCTGTGGCAGAGGCCAGTGCAGATCCTTCGGCGCCCTTCCAGCCGGAAGCTTCGAGGCCAAGAAATTCACCGATCCAATGATCGAGATTCGCCGAACCATGCTGCCGCTCGAAAGTTAGACAACCTTCTTCACCGAGCCTGCGCTCCTGCCGCCGCAATTCCTTGCGCTTCTTGGCTGACAGCGATGCTTCGAAGTAAGCTTCGGGACCGAGATTGGATTGCAGCAAGGCCCGTTCGCTTCGATGCACAATTCCGGCGGCGCGGTCCTGGCTGGCCAGGACCACTTCGAGTGCGCGATTGATCGGACCGGTTTCGTTCAATTGCGGCAGGTGTAGGAACAATGCACCGCCCGGTTCCTCATCCAACGTGGCAAGCAAGGTACGCCAGAAACCCAGCGCATGGCCGCGCCTTACCAGGGGGGCACCGCTGAACATGTTGGGGTGCTGCCACACCGCATAGTGGGGCAGGGGATAGCCGTAGTAGGCGGTGCTCTTGATCAAGGGGAACAGCCCGCACAGTATGCCCGCCCGGTAATAGGCAGCGATCTGGACCCGGCCTGGGATGTCCATGTTGACCAGCGACGGCAGCAGGTACCACGGTTCGAAGAAGGGGTTGGGCTCTTCTGAAGTTGCGACCAGATCTGCCCAGTCTGCCTGGAAATCCTCTTCCAGCGCTTCCCGCGCGCTGATCAGATGCACGCCATCAAGGCGCAGGACGACTTCCTGCGCAATGTTGATTTCGTAAATTTCCAAAGGGGCCGTTGCCATGTCCGCGTTAACCTGTGGTCTGGGCGCGAAAGCCGCGCACAACCATGGTTTAGCAGCGTCAGGCTAAGGAAAGTTCAACGCGCCGGCAGCGCGAAATTAACCATAAGGTATGAAAAACCCCGCCGGAATCGCTCCCGGCGGGGTCTTGAATTCTACGCTGCGAAGCGAGAATTACATTGCGTGACCAGCCAGTGCGGCGAGCAGCAGCAGCGCCACGATATTGGTGATCTTGATCATCGGGTTGACGGCGGGGCCGGCGGTATCCTTGTAAGGATCGCCAACCGTGTCGCCCGTCACTGCGGCCTTGTGGGCTTCGGAGCCCTTGCCGCCGTGATTGCCGTCTTCGATGTACTTCTTCGCGTTGTCCCATGCGCCGCCGCCGGCGGTCATGGAAAGCGCGACGAACAGGCCGCCTACGATCACGCCCAGCAGCAGCGCGCCAAGCGCGGCAAAGCCGTTCTCCTGCCCGCCGATGGCTGTGATTACGTAATAGACCACGATCGGGGCCAGCACCGGCAACAGCGAGGGGATGATCATCTCCTTGATTGCTGCCTTGGTGACGAGGTCCACCGTGCGGGCATAGTCGGGCTTCTCGGAGTAATCCATGATGCCTGGCTTCTCGCGGAACTGTTCGCGCACGTCGATCACCACGTCACCAGCAGCGCGGCCCACGGCGGTCATGCCCATCGCACCGAACAGGTACGGTAGCAGCGCGCCGAGCAGCAGGCCGACGATCACGTAGGGGTTCTCTAGGCTGAAATCGACCGTCAGGTTCGGGAAGAACTCGCGAAGGTCGGTGGTGTAGGCTGCGAACAGCACCAGCGCGGCTAGACCGGCAGAACCGATCGCGTAACCCTTGGTCACGGCCTTGGTGGTGTTGCCAACTGCATCGAGCAGGTCGGTCTTCTCACGCACAGAGTCGTCGAGACCGGCCATTTCGGCGATGCCACCGGCATTGTCGGTAACCGGGCCATATGCGTCGAGCGCCACGACCATGCCGGCCAGCGCCAGCATGGCGGTCGCGCTGTAGGCGATGCCAATCAGACCGGCGAGGTTGTAGGCGATCATGATGCCAGCCACGATCACGATCGTGGGCAGGGCGGTCGATTCAAGGCTGATGGCGAGGCCCTGGATCACGTTGGTGCCGTGGCCCGTTTCGGAGGCCTTGGCGATCGAGCGGACCGGACGATAATTGGTGCCGGTGTAATACTCGGTGATCCAGATGATCAGGCCGGTGATGACCAGGCCCAGCAGCGCGCAATAGAACAGCGCGCGACCGGTCAGGTCTGCTCCGTTCACGTTGGCGACGACGTTCTCCATGCCGCCCAGCGCGGTCTGGGTCGAATACCAGATCGCCGGAATGGCGAGGATCGCGCTGACGAGGAAGCCCTTGTACATCGCACCCATCACATTGGTACCGCCGCCGAGGCGGACGAAGTAGGTACCGATGATGCTGGTGACGATGCAGACGCCGCCGATCAGCAGTGGCAGCGCCATCAGGCCCTGCAGCTGTTCGGAGCTGGCGAGCAGCAGCGCGGTGAGCACCATGGTGGCGCCCACAGTGACGACATAGGTTTCGAACAGGTCGGCCGCCATGCCGGCGCAGTCGCCCACGTTGTCACCCACGTTGTCGGCGATCACCGCCGGGTTGCGTGGATCGTCTTCGGGGATACCCGCTTCGACCTTGCCGACGAGGTCGGCGCCGACGTCTGCAGCCTTGGTGAAGATACCGCCGCCAAGGCGCGCGAAAATCGAGATCAGCGAGGCACCGAAGGCGAGGGCCACCAGGCCATCGACCACGGTCCGGTCTTCACCGCCAACGGTGAAACCGCCGGGGCCGGTGAGGTACCAGTAGAACACGGCGATCGCGAGCAAGGCGAGGCCGGCAACGAGCATACCGGTCACTGCACCTGCACGGAATGCCAGGGTCAGGCCCTGCTGCAAGCCTTCACTGGCAGCCTGTGCGGTGCGAACGTTCGAGCGGACCGAGATGTTCATCCCGATGAAGCCGGCAACGCCTGACAGGATTGCGCCGATCAG
>SBHJ01000240.1 GCA_006226465.1 Alphaproteobacteria bacterium
AAGCGCGAGTTGCGTGACGAATATGCCGCCAAGGCGCAGGAGCAGGCATGATGACAGCTGCAGTAATCCTGCCGCCCGATACGGCGCGCGAAGTGATTGACCCGCACGCCTATGCCGAATGGAACGGCTTGCTCGACACGTTTGACCGGCTGCGTATTGAATCGCCCGTCGCCAAGGTTGTGCCAGAGGATGGCGAACTGTTCGATCCTTTCTGGCTCGTCACCCGCCACGAAGACGTGATGCGCGTGTCAAAGGACAACGCGACCTTCCTCAATAATCCGCGTCCGGTGGTGTTCAGCCTGCGCAGTGCCATCGAATTTTCGCGCAAGGCGACCGGCAGCAATATGCTGGTCGATTCGCTGGTGGTGTTCGATGCTCCGATCCACCCCAAATACCGCCGGTTGACGCAGGACTGGTTCATGCCGCGCAACCTTGCCCGGATGGAAGAGGAAATCAGGGGCATTGCCCAGCGCACGGTCGATCGGCTGGTTGGCGCTGGTCCGGAGGCGGACTTCTGCAAGCTCGTATCCGCGCCCTATCCGCTCCATGTCGTGATGCAGATCCTTGGCGTGCCTGAGGGGGACGAGCCGCGCATGCTGATGTTGACCCAGCAGATGTTCGGTGGGCAGGATGCCGATCTTTCAGGTTCGGGCATGGAAAACATGTCACCCGAACAGGTGATCCAGCTGGTTGCGGGTGCGGTGCGCAATTTCGAGGATTATTTCGCCGGGATCGCCGCCGATCGCCGCGCCAATCCCACCGATGACGTTGCCAGCGTGATCGCCAACGCCACCGTCGACGGCGAGCCGTTGCCTGATCGCGACATGGCCGGATATTATATAATCGTCGCGACTGCCGGGCACGACACGACTTCTGCTTCGACGGCAGGCGCGATGATGGCGCTGGCACATGATCCCGAACAATGGGCGCGTGTTCGCGCCGACCGCAGCCTGTTGCCCGGCATCGTCGAAGAGGCGATCCGCTGGACCACGCCAGTGCAGCATTTCATGCGCACCGCTGCGGAAGATGTCGAACTTGGCGGGCAGCAGATCAGGAAAGGCGACTGGCTGATGATCAACTACGTCGCCGCCAATCACGACCCTGCGCAATTCGAAAACCCACGCAAGTTCGACGCTGCGCGCTCGCCGAACCGCCACCTCGCTTTTGGGGCTGGCGCGCACCAATGCCTCGGCCTGCACCTTGCGCGGATGGAGATGAAGATCCTGTTCGAGACCCTGCTCGACCGGATCGAGACCATTGAACTGGCCGGCGAACCCAAGCGCGCGACATCAACTTTTGTCGGCGGATTGAAGACTCTGCCGGTGCGGTTCAGGGCCGCCTAATTAGCTAACAGCCGCTCCGCCATCCGGCGCACCTCGGCGCCCATGTCCTCGCGCTCCAGCGCCAGCGCCAGCGTCGCTTCGACAAAGCCGGTCTTGCTGCCGCAGTCGAATCTCCGGCCATCAAAAGTGACTGCGTGAAACGGTTGCTGGCCGATCATCTTGGCCATGGCGTCGGTCAGCTGGATCTCGCCTCCCGCACCCTTTTCCTGCGCCTCAAGCACGCGCATGACTTCGGGCTGGAGGATATATCGACCCGAGATAATCTTGTTCGACGGCGCTTGGCCGCGCGGCGGCTTCTCGACCAGGCCGCGAACTTCGGTGAGATTGCCGCGTGCTTCGCCCGGCGCAATCACGCCGTATGACGAAACCTCGTCGTCCGGTACTTCGAGTACGCTGATCAGATTGCCACCGACTTCGGCATAGGCTTCGACCATCTGCTTCATGCAGCCGGTGCCGCCCTTGTTTCCGATCATCAACTCATCGGGCAGGAAGATCGCGAAGGGTTCATCGCCCACGATCGCGCGCGCACACCAGATGGCGTGACCCAACCCCAACGGAACCTGCTGTCGCACGGTAATGATGTCGCCGGGGGTCGCGCGGGTCGCGTCGAGCACAGCCATGTCCTTGCCGCGCTCGCCCATGGTATTTTCAAGCTCGTAGGCGATATCGAAATGTTCGACGATCGCGGTCTTGCCGCGCCCGGTGACGAAGATCATTTGCTCGATCCCCGCTTCGCGCGCTTCGTCCACCGCATATTGGATCAGCGGGCGGTCGACGATCGCCAACATTTCCTTGGGAATCGCCTTGGTCGCGGGGAGGAAGCGCGTGCCAAGCCCAGCGACTGGGAACACGGCCTTCCTGATGGGTTTGCGGCTGCTCATGGGGCGGGGTTTGGAGTCTTGCTCGCTCGCGGTCAACTGCGCATGTTGCTCCGCCATAAAATCCCGCTAAAGCCGGGCAATGGACAAACTCGTTATCCGTGGCGGCAAGCGGCTCGAAGGCACTATTCCGATTTCGGGCGCCAAGAATGCTGCGCTCACCCTGATTCCCTGCGCGCTGCTGACCGAAGAGCCCGTGACCCTGCGCAACCTGCCGCGGCTAGCCGATATCGACGGGTTCCAGCACCTGATGAACCAGTTCGGGGTGACCACGGTGATCCAGGGCACCAGGCCGGAGGATTTTGGCCGGGTGATGAGCCTGGAGGCGACAAGGATTACGTCCACAGTCGCGCCATATGACCTGGTTCGCAAGATGCGTGCTTCGATCCTGGTGCTCGGCCCGATGCTGGCCCGGATGGGCGAAGCGACCGTCTCGATGCCCGGCGGCTGCGCGATCGGCAACCGCCCAATCGACTTGCATCTGAAGGCGCTGGAAGCCTTTGGCGCGGAGATCGAGCTGGCGCAGGGCTACGTCAAGGCCATGGCACCCGATGGCGGCCTGCCGGGCGGCGAGTTCGACTTCCCGGTTGTTTCGGTTGGCGCGACCGAGAATGCATTGATGGCGGCGGTTCTCGCCAGTGGTACCTGCCGCCTGTTCAATGCCGCACGCGAACCGGAGATCGTCGATCTGTGCAACCTTCTCGTCGCGATGGGTGCAGAGATCGAGGGGATCGGTTCGTCCGATCTGACCATCCACGGAGTCAAGCGGCTGCATGGCGCGACATATCGTGTGATGGCCGATCGGATCGAGGCTGGTTCCTATGCCTGCGCGGCCGCGATTACAGGCGGTGATGTGCGGCTTGAAGGTGCCAAAGCGGATGAGATGGCTGCGACGATCCATGCGCTGCAGGCGATCGGCATCGAGATCGAAGAGGACAAGAAGGGCATCTGCGTGCGCGCCAATGGCCCACTCAAACCCACCAATATCACTACGGCGCCCTATCCCGGCTTCGCCACCGATATGCAGGCCCAGTTGATGGCGCTGCTGTGCAAGGCGCAAGGCACGAGCGTGCTCAAGGAAACCATCTTCGAAAACCGCTATATGCACGTGCCTGAATTGCGGCGCATGGGTGCGGATATCGAGACCGAGGGTCGCACCGCGATCGTCAGGGGAGTTGAGCGATTGACCGGTGCGGAAGTCATGGCGACCGATCTGCGGGCCAGCTTCAGCCTGGTGCTGGCTGGGCTTGCAGCAGAAGGCGAGACCACCGTCCGCCGCCTGTATCACCTCGATCGCGGCTATGAGCGGCTCGAAGAGAAACTGCAGTTGGTCGGGGCCGATATCGAGCGCGTGGGCGACGATTAGCGACTAGTCCCTGGGGCTCACCAGCCAGATCCGGATCGCGCCCGCTAGGCCGCAAGGATTTTCTGCCCGAATCCGCTCCTCGTCGATCCGCGCAACGAGCGCGTTGATCGGCAGGCCTTCGGCATCGGCCGCATCCCGGAGCATATCCCAGAATAGCGGCTCCAGACTGATCGAGGTCTTGTGTCCGGCGATCTCGACCGAACGCTTGACCGGTGGATGGTAGGGTGCTGGCATCATTGCCGCTTAGCACGAAAAATCGGGGCTGTCCGCCGGTCGCGACACTCGAGGCCTGCTCGTGAAGTTGCTCATCGGACGCGATTCACCGTTCAAGGATTCAAATTTGGCAGGCACCGCTTGAAGGTCAACTCTATCGCTCTGCAGCCAAATGGCTTCGTTGGGAGGTTGGCAATGAGAGGGACATTTCTATCTGCAATTGCGTTGGTTGCTTTGGGCATTCCGAGCACATCGATTGCCAACCATAGCGAAGTGCCGCCGATCGATGCGAGCATGATTGAAGCGCATAGCGCAAGTTTCGAATTTTTCGTCCAGGAGGCCGATGGTTCTCAGGTGCCAGCCGGAACCTGGAGCGATCAGGTCCAGATCGAAGGTGCTTCACTGATTCGTACGGTGGTTCGCTATGCACCGGATGGAAACGCGGACCTGAGGCGCACAATTGTTGCGGATCGCAATGATCTCAAGCCGCGCACTCTTGACCAGAGGTTTGGCCCTTCATTGGCTGGCGTATTCCATGTCGATTTTGCGGGTAATGAAGTGAATCAATTTTTGATTTCCTCACCGTTGGAACCGATGCGGATGATCGATGCGGAATTCAACCAGGATGTCTGGGAACTTTCGCTGTGGGGTACCTTGGCAATGAGCCTACCATTCGAAGTGGGGAAGGAGTTCAAGGTGCCGACAATTGGTCCCGACAGGAAATCTGTCAGGCAAGTGACCTTCCAGATCGAAGGGACGGCAAGCTTTGACTTCAAGGGGACTAGCCTGGAGGCGACGCAAATCTTCATTCCCGAGGAAAATTGGCGGTTCTGGGTGCGCAAATCTGCGCCATATATCTTGCGCATCGAACATCCAGCGCCTGATGGAAGGATGGCGATATCAAAAGCTGTCGGCTTGGTTGGGTAGGTTCCGAACTGCCGCCACTTTTCAATACATGTGCTGACCGCCGTTGATGCTCATGGTCGATCCGGTGACGAAACCACCTTCCTCGGCACACAGGAAGCTCACCCCGCGGGCGATCTCTTCGGCATGACCCAAACGGCCAACCGGGATCTTGGCGATGATCTTTTCCAGCACCGGCTCGGGCACGGCGGCGACCATGTCGGTATCGATGTATCCTGGGGCAATTGCGTTGACCGTAACGCCGAACTTGGCGCCTTCCTGCGCCAGCGCCTTGGTAAAGCCGTGGATGCCCGATTTGGCGGCGGCATAATTGACCTGGCCATATTGCCCGGCCTGACCGTTGATCGATCCGATATTGACGATCCGGCCCCAACCGCGCTCGCGCATTCCAGGGAAACAGGCCTTGGCCATGTTGAAGCAGCCACCCAGATTGATCCGCATGACATCGTGCCAATCGTCATAGCTCATCTTGGCAAGCGTGCCGTCTCGCGTGATCCCGGCATTGTTGACCACGACATCGATCGGGCCGACTTCCTCGGCAATCTTTGCACAACCAGCCAAAGTTGCCTCGTGATCGCCAACATCGAATTTGTAGCAGGGGATGCCAGTATCGGCCTTGAGC
This sequence comes from Alphaproteobacteria bacterium, assembly GCA_006226465.1. Lineage (GTDB taxonomy): Bacteria > Pseudomonadota > Alphaproteobacteria > Sphingomonadales > Sphingomonadaceae > Erythrobacter. The sequence continues at coordinate 5,347 of SBHJ01000240.1, forward strand.
TGGTTCGCCGCCGCATCATTGCCGGCATAATTGGCAACCACGGTGAATCCATCAGCCTTGAGCTGTTCGCAAATCGCCCGGCCGATGCCACGGCTGCCTCCGGTTACCACTGCTACACGCGCCATATCCCGAATCTCCCTTTGGGCTAGTTCAGCGACAACCCTAGCTGTGCCGTAGCGTCAGGCAAAGAAAAACCCCGCCGAAGCGGGGCCTTGCATACGAAATTCCTGAGTCAGCGTCTTAGAAGCGGAATTGCGTCCCGACATAGACCGCCTGGCTATCCTGCGAGGAATCGGTCAGCGGGGCAATCCGGTCGCGTTCTTGCGAAAGGCGTACGCCAGCTGTGACGTTGAGGTTGCGCGACAGGCGGTAAGCGCCGCCCACGTCGACGATCTGGCTACCCAGTGCTTCGAGCGTACCTTCGCTGCGGCCAACATTGCCCTTGCCTTCAAGGGCAATGCGCGGCTGGAAGCGGCTCGGCTTTTCGGGTGCCGTCGGTCCGGCCGGCTCGAACCGAGCCAGATCGGGCAGATCGAGCTTGCGCACACTAGCGGGCAGCGCCGCTGGACGGGTGAAGCTCTGATAGCCGCGGGCTACGCCAAGGTCGAAGCGAGTTGGTGCGATCGCAGCAATGCCCTTGCCCGCGCCCGGGACCGAATCGATCGCCGAACGCAGCGAAATCGCCCGGGCGACATCGCCATCGACACGAACCGCAACGGTGACTGTGCGATCGCGCTTGCTGGCGGTCCCGGCAGGGGTGAACCGCAGGCCATCATTGCCAATCAGCGAAGCGACGCGGCGCGCCAGCTGCGGATCAACCGTGGCGGGCGTAAAAATCTCTTGGCCAGCGCTCTGCGACACTGCGTTCGAATTGGTCAACGCGCCAAGCGCAAGCCCGGCCGAGGGAACGCCCAGCGCCATGCCAGCGACGGCGAGCAGCAACGGGAGCGAGTGCCCCTTGCTTGCCTTGCCTTTCCCTGCCTCGCGCATTTCGTGCCCTCTAATTCTCTTCAAAATTCCCGCGATCCTGCATTTCATTAACGCCGGACCAAATGAACCATAGCTGACTGGCGCTATTGCCGCACCTATCAGAATCGCCGTGACTCGCCCGGACTATGAGCTTTCACTGCAGGTCACGCAATAAAATCCGACTCTTGCGCATTCGTATGAAAGATTCTGTTGCATCCATCACACATGAAGGTCGGATGTTCAGGCCGGGTAAAGCCGCGATCGGGCCTCAGGCGAGGGTGCAGGTTCGAACAATGCCGCTTTTGCCTGCGCGGGTCTCTTGCCGCGCGCGCCGGGACGGCTATAGAGCCTGAAGCCCAAGTTACCGCTCGCTATGACAGAGCAATCTTTTCCGAAAGGATGCCCGCCGTGATTTCCCTTTCCCGCCCGACCCGTTTCGTGCTGGCTTGCGCCGCGCTGGCCACATTGGCCGCATGTGGCGGGCGCGACCGCCCCAAGGCGGACCTGGCCGCCTCGCAAATCACCACGATCGGAGTGAATTCCTATCTCTGGCGCGCCGCGCTCGAAACGGTCAGCTTTGCCCCATTGCTGCAAGCAGACAGCGCAGGAGGCGTTATCGTGACCGATTGGTATGCCAATCCCCAGAATCCGGGCGAGCGGGTCAAGCTTAGCGTGACGATCCTCGACCAGGATCTTCGCGCCGATGCGCTGCGGGTCGCTGCCAGCCGCCAGGTCGCGCAAGGCAGTGGCTGGGTCGATGCGCCCGTGCAGGCCGCAACCGTGCAGAAGCTCGAGGACATTATCCTGACCAAGGCCCGCGACCTGCGCCGCAAGGCCGTGGCTTCCTGATCCAATTTTCCCTAACGGGGTTTCATGACCGATACGCGTTTCGATCCGTCCCAGGCTGACGGCCGCTGGCAGCGTGCCTGGGAAGAGGCCGGCACTTTCGAGGCTGACAGCAACAGCCCGAAGCCCAAGAGCTATGTGCTGGAGATGTTCCCCTATCCGTCGGGGCGCATCCATATGGGCCATGTGCGCAACTACACCATGGGTGACGTGCTGGCCCGCTACAAGCGTATGCGCGGGTTTGAAGTGCTTCATCCGATGGGGTGGGACGCGTTCGGCATGCCTGCCGAAAATGCCGCGATGGAAAAGGGTGTACATCCAGGCGGATGGACGCGGCAGAATATCGCGACGATGAAATCGCAGCTCAAGCGGATCGGTTTTGCGCTGGATTGGAGCCGCGAGTTGGCAACTTGCGAACCCAATTATTACGGCCATGAGCAGGCATTGTTCCTCGACCTTTACGAGGCGGGTCTCGTCTATCGCAAGGAAAGCGAGGTCAATTGGGACCCGGTCGATATGACCGTGCTCGCCAATGAGCAGGTGATCGACGGTAGAGGCTGGCGCAGTGGCGCCGAAGTCGAGAAGCGCAAACTCAACCAGTGGTTCCTCAAGATTACCCAATTTGCCGAGGATCTGCTCGACGGGTTGGGCAGGCTGGAAGACTGGCCCGAAAAGGTTCGGCTGATGCAGGAGAACTGGATCGGCAAGAGCCAGGGTCTGGAATTCAGCTTCAAACTTTCGAATGGCGAGGAACTGCCGGTCTATACAACACGGCCCGATACCATCTTCGGGGCGAGCTTCGTTGCGGTCGCACCCGATCACCCGGTCGCACGAGGAGTGGCGGCGCAGAATTGCGATGCCGCCAAGTTCATCGAGCTGTGCAAGAAGGGCGGGACCACCGCCGCCGAGCTCGAGACGGCCGAGAAGCTGGGTTTCGATACCGGGATCGGCGCGCTCCATCCCTTTACAGGCGAACACTTGCCGGTCTTCATCGCCAATTTCGTGCTGATGGATTACGGCACCGGCGCGATCATGGCAGTGCCGGGGCACGACCAGCGCGACTTCGAATTCGCCACCAAGTACAGGCTGCCGATCCTCCGGGTCGTCGCATCGAGCGTGGATGACGCCAACCTGCCGTTTGGCGCTGGGGCTGAACCCGGTGATGGCGTGTTGGTCAATTCCGACTTCCTTGACGGGATGAGCGTTGAAGATGCCAAGGCCGCCGTGAATGCGCGGGCTGAAAGCGAAGGCTGGGGTAGAGGACAAACGGTGTGGCGCCTGCGTGATTGGGGTGTCAGCCGCCAGCGTTATTGGGGTACACCGATCCCCTTCATCCATTGCGACGCTTGCGGCGTGGTGCCTGTGCCCAAGGCGCAACTGCCGGTGACCTTGCCAGAGGATGTCGATTTCCAGACGCCAGGCAATCCGCTGCTGCGGCATCCGACCTGGAAGCACACCGGTTGCCCCAAATGCGGACGCAGCGCGACGCGTGAGACCGATACGCTCGATACTTTCGTCGATTCGAGCTGGTATTTCCTGCGTTTCGCCAGCCAGCCGGATGACAAGCCGTTCGATTGCGATGAGGTCGCCAAATGGCTGCCGGTCGAACAATATATCGGCGGGATCGAGCATGCGATCCTGCATTTGCTCTATGCCCGGTTCTGGACCCGCGCCTTGCAGCATTGTGGCATGATTGATTTTGCAGAGCCCTTCGCCAGCCTGTTCACCCAGGGCATGGTCACGCACGAACTCTATTCGCGGCGCGATCCTGCCGATGGGCGGCAGGCCTATTTCAGTCCTGATGAGGTCGAGCGCAGCGCCGATCGCGCTATACTGAAACAGGATGGCTTCCCGGTCGAGATTGGCCGAGTGGTCAAAATGTCGAAATCGAAGAAGAACACGGTCGATCCCGACGCGATCATCGATCGATTCGGCGCCGACGCGGTGCGCTGGTTCATGCTAAGCGACAGCCCGCCCGAGCGCGACTTGCCGTGGTCCGAAGCCGGGATCGAAGGCTGCGGACGCTTCGTGCAAAGGCTGTGGCGCTTGCTTGCTCAATATGGCGCTGGTGGGGCAGGCCCGGACATGGATGACGACAAGGCGTTGGACCGCAAGGTCCATCAAACTGTAGCCGCGGTGGCGCAGGACGTGGAATCGCTGGGCTTCAACAAGGCTGTGGCGCGCATCTATGAATTGACCGCGGCGATTGACAAGGCACCCTATTCGGCCAGCCGGTCGAATGCGATTGCCAAGCTGTTGCTGCTTGTTGCGCCCATGATGCCACATTTGGCCGAAGAAGCGCGTGCCACCTTCCGAATCGGTTCCGGCTTGGTCGCAGATGACAGTTGGCCGACTGTCGATGAAAGCCTTCTGGTCGAAGACGAGGTGACCATTGCTGTCCAGCATATGGGCAAGCTGCGCGATACCTTGTCAGCACCCAAGGGATCGTCGAAGGAAGATCTGGA
>SBHJ01000047.1 GCA_006226465.1 Alphaproteobacteria bacterium
GTTTCGAAGCAGATCATCGAGGAATCACGCGGTTGGAGCCGGTCCGAACGCTGGGTGGAGCAATCAAAACTGCTGCCGCAGGTCTTCATGAGCGAGGACGCGCGCGAAGGCTCGCTCGCCTTTGCCGAGAAGCGCAAGCCCAATTGGAAGGGCAAATAACGCTCGGCCAAACGCGACACGGACGCACCTTGAGAGGACACAGACATGCCTGTAATCGAAGTACCCCAACCGGAATTCATGGAAGACGAAGAGATCGCGATCTACAAGGACGCGGTCGGGAAATTCTTCGATCAGCACGCCGATGCAAAGCGCGTCGAAAGCTGGCGCGAGAATGGCCAGGTCGATCGCGAGTTCTGGACCGAGGCCGGGGCTGCCGGGCTGCTGGGCATGACCGTACCGGAAGAATATGGCGGTCACGGTGGCGATTTCAGGCACGATCTGGTGGTGCTTGACCAGCAGGCGGAAAAGGGGGTCGATGGCTTCGCCGCCTCGCTCCATAACGTCATCATCTTGCCCTATATCGTGCGACACGGAACCGAAGAGCAGAAGAAGCGCTGGCTGCCCAAACTGGTTTCGGGCGAACTGATCAGCGCTATCGCCATGACTGAGCCGGGGGTCGGCTCCGACCTCCAGAATGTCGCCACTACCGCCATCAAGGACGGCAATGGCTACAAACTCAACGGCGCGAAGACGTTCATATCATCGGGCCAGCTGGCGAACTTCATCGTTGTGGTCGCCAAGACCAATCCGAATGAGCGCGCCAAGGGCATCAGCCTGATGTGCCTTGAGACCGATGGGGCCGAAGGATTCCGCCGCGGCAAGAAACTCGACAAGATCGGGATGGACGCAGCTGACACTTCCGAACTGTTCTTCGACGATGTCTTCGTACCCGGCGACAATGTGCTCGGCGGCGAGGAAGGCCGCGGCTTCTACCAGCTGATGGGCGAACTGCCGCAGGAACGATTGGTGATTGCGGTCGGCGCGATGAAAACGATCGAGAAGGCGCTCGACAGCACGGTGGAGTATGTCAAGCAGCGCAAGGCCTTTGGCCAGACGATCTGGGACTTCCAGAACACGCAATTCGTACTGGCAGACCTCAAGGCGCGCGGCACCGCGGCCAAGGTGTTCCTCAATGATTGCATCGCCAAGGTGCTGCGCGGCGAGCTGGACGTAACAACCGCCTCGATCGCCAAGTACTGGCTAACCGAACTGCAGGGCGAAGTAGTCGACAAATGCCTGCAGCTGCATGGCGGCTGGGGCTACATCAACGAATATCCGATCGCGAAAATGTATCGCGACAGCCGCATCACCCGGATCTTCGGCGGCTCGAACGAGATATTGAAGATGCTGATCGCCCGTTCGATGTAATCAGCATTCTATGCGCAAAGAGAAGGGGCGGGGGACCGAAGTCCACCGCCCCATTCTTTTGCACGATCCGCGCCTTAATAACGGGCGCGAACTGTGATGCCGTACATCCGGGGTTCTTCGACGAAGCCGATGCGGCTGCGGGTTCCGGTACCGCCGCGCAGCGGGGTGTTGGACGTAATACCACGGGTGATCTCGTTCGAAAGGTTGGTACCCCAAAGTTCAAACGTAAACCGCTCGTCAGGAGTGGTGAGGCCAAGGCGCGCGTTCACCTTGAAGTAGTTCTCCTGATAATCGAACGGCAGCTCGACCAGCGCACCTGACGAAAGTCGTTCAAAGTGCTGGGTCGAAGTCCGGCGCTTGTCCGAATAGTTGACATTGACATTGGCAACCAGTCCCCAGCCACCATTACCGATCGGGCCGTCATAGGTAAGGCCAGTCACTGCGGTGAACTTGGGTGCATTGGTCAAAGGCTGGCCACAAAGCAAACTGGCAGACGGAAGCGCCGACGGAGCCAGGCCTGCGGTGCAATCCTTGTCATACTTCGCCACAGCGTAGGTGCCCGAAGCATTCATGCTGATATAGTCATGCAGCTTGCCTGCCACTTCGACTTCGACACCGCGTGAGCGTGCTCCGGCAACGTTGAAGGTAAGGAACTGGACGCCGGTGAATTCCAACACCTGGAAATCGGTCATATCCATTTGGAACAGTGCGATATTTGTGTTGATCCGGCCAAAGGTGCCTTTGAACCCAAGCTCGTAAGCATCGACTTTTTCGGAGTCGAACCGTGGATCCGCGAATTGCGGCGCAACCGTACCGCCCCCGGCCAGAACGGCGCTGCTGTTGAGCAAGTTGGCCGCAGTCGGATCGAGGTTGAATCCACCCGATTTGAAGCCATGGCTGAAGCTGGCATAGACCATGGTATCCAGCGTCGGCTTGTACGACAGCTGCGCCGTATAAGTCAGTTCATCGTCCTTGAACGTATTGGCCCATTCGCGTGGAACCGGGAGGAAATTGCTGGCCAGCCCGCCTCCCAGCGCTGCTGGTGCAGTCAAATTGACCGGAGCGACGAATGGAAAGCAGTTAAAACCAACCAAGCCAGCCGCAATCGTGGCGTTGGTAACCGAACCGTTCAAGACGGCATTGGTGCTTGCCTGACAGGCGCCATTTGAGGCCGCCGTCTGATCAAAGCTGGCGATCTTCTTCTCATCGACATAGCGCGCGCCAAATGTGAGGCTGAGGCTATCGGTCAGATCAAGCACGTTGTGTGTGAAGACCGAGAAGGTTTCGGCATCCTGCAGGAACAGGTTTTCAGCAAAAGCGCCGTTGGCATTGACCGGAACCCCGCCATTGCCAAATGCCGTCAGCGTAAACAAAGGATTGACCCCAGCAAGATTTGCGAAGGCCGTGCTGACGGCACGTTGGAAGTCGGGACCGAGCACCATGGCGCCGGTCGCGGTGATCGATTCGTCGCCGTAGAAGCCACCAATCAGCCAGTCGAGCTTGTCATCGAAGGCCTTGCCCTGCAGGCGGATTTCCTGGGTGAAGGTCTTGATGAAATCACCGCTCTTTGGATTGAAACCGGGAGGTGTGGTGCTACCGCCGATGCCTGTCGAGAACAGCTTCAGCCCAACAAAGTCGGATTCTTGGCGTGAAGCAGACTGGAAGTCACGATAGGCGGTGATCGAAGTCAGCTCGGCATTGCCGAATGCCCATTTCAATTCGCCCGAAACGCCCCACTGCTTGGCAGTATTGCCGAAGGATTCGGCATTTGTGTCGAGGTTCTTTAGCGCGCCAAAGCCAGACTGGTCGACACCGTCATTGGCCAGGCCATGGAAGGCGAAGAAGGGCTGTAGCTCGGTTTCCCGGATAATCACCGCATCGCAGCAATTCTCGTCCACCTTAGAATAGTCCGCCAAGATGCGAATGCTGACATCGGCCGAAGGTTCGGCAAACAGCTGGCCGCGCACCATCCAGCGGTCGCGATTGTTGCTTTCCGCACCGGTCGAGCTCTTGAGGTAACCGTCACGCTTGCGCCATGTGCCGCTGACACGCAATGCCGCGACATCCTGCACGATCGGAACGCCAATACCACCCTGGACATTCATGAAGTCATAATTGCCATAAGTAAAATTGGCGAAACCTTCGACGTCGCTCAGGCTCGGGCGCTTGGTGGTAATATTGAGCGCGCCAGCCGAAGTGTTGCGGCCGAACAGTGTTCCCTGTGGCCCACGCAAGATTTCAAGCCGTTCTAGGTCAACCAGATCGCCCAGAGCAACGCCCGGGCGGACTGGTAAACACCATCGATGAAGACGCCAACCGAGCTTTCAAGGCCGGTATTGTTGCCCGTGGTGCCGACACCACGAATCTTGATTGAGGTGCCCTGGGTCTCGGTCTGAGAGGACTGGATATTGAAGCTTGGCGAAATCGAAGACAGCGTCTTGATGTCCGATATCCCCTGCCGTTCGAGCGTCTGGGGAGCCACCGCCGTCACCGCGAGCGGAATGTCCTGTACGTCAGATGCGCGCAGGGTTGCCGTCACGATAATGACATTGTCCGGCGCAGCCTGATCGTCTGCGTCATCTTGTGCGAATGCGGGGGTTGTTAGCATGCTGCCGGCAAGCAGCGAAACAGTGAAAGGCGTGAGCTTCGTTTTCATGGGGGTACTCCTCTCCAAAAGACCCGTTTCCAACCGCATCATATTATCAGTGTGTTGAGTCTGCTAACAAGGCCCTGAATGCGCTTCATAATTGCAGGTGCATTTTTGCCACAGTTCAGCGCAGCGGCCCTAAATGCCGTAGCGTAATCCTGCCCAAAATGTACGCGGAGTACCGAGATCGATCGATCCGCCTGCATTTCGTGTGACAATATTCTCGCCCGTCAGGTTCTCGCCACGAATCATGAACGCATAACGATCTGTGATCGGAATGCGAATGAAAGCGCCAATTGTGGTCGCAGGACTGAGACGATCGGTTTCCACATCGTCTTCGAACTGTTCTCCGACATGGCGTAGGGTCGCGGCAAGTTCCCATCCGGGCGCCGGTCGCCAACCTAGTGTCGCCGACCCTGTCCAGCGCGGCACTTGGGGCGGGAGGTTTCCATCGAGTTCCGCCGAAGTTCCGGCTCCGTCGATCGTCGCGTCGGTTAAACTCACCGATCCGTCGAACCTTACCTGCCCCAAACTCGCAGCCAACGATGCTTCGACACCTCGCGCGTCGATTGCCGGAAGGTTTTGCCGCTGGCGAAGATTCGGCGCCAGGGTGACATTGGCGATGGCCTCTTTCACGCGATTATCGAATACGGAGAGTGAAAAGTGCAGGGCGTCGCTGGGCGTGAAATCGAGCCCAGCTTCGAATCCTACCAGCTTCTCGTTCTCCAGATCGGCATTGGCCTGCGTGACCACGGGGAACACAACAAAAGGACGATAGAGTTCGTTGAGCGTGGGCAACCGTTCACCCGTATAGGCTGCTGCACGCACGCGCAGTGCCCCGTTCGCCTTCCATGCGATACCGGCGCGCCATGACAGCGACCAGTCGCTTCGATCGGGCGCGGCAATTTCGTCCACCAGAGCCCCGCCCGCACCGACAGAGCGGTAAAATCCGTCGAGGATGCTGGTCCGGTCGGCGCGCAAACCGCCAGTCAACATCACTTCACTGACCTGGAAATCGTCTTCGATATAGAAGCCAAGATCGCTGGTCGTTCCGCCTGCGCGGCGGCGCTCGGTCAAGTTACCGCTGAACGCGCTATAGGCCTCTTCCTGCAACTCGCCGTTAGACCGGCGGTAGTCCAGCCCCAGCCGTAGATTATGGGACGCGCCTGCCGGAGGCCGAAGTTCAAGTTTGCCTCCCAGCCCGGTCGAAGGTGTATTGCGCTGGTCGAGCACGCGCGTGAACCGCGTGGAATGGATCACGACATTGGAAAAATTGCGCGCCTGGACATAGGCCAGGGCATCCACTTGCCATGCGCCGCGGCTGACGAAGCGAATGCTGGCATCCTGCCCTTCGCTCGACGAATCCGCGCCTTCGAACCGCAGCGTGCGATCATCGCGAAATAACAAGACGCGGGCCTGCAGTTCGGCCGCATCGCCGATCGGGGCCGCTCCGCGCAGTCCGACTGACCAGCTTTCGAATGCGGCTCGCGCGGTCGCGGGAACGCGCTGATCCATTGGCGTGGTGTGGAACCCTTTCCCGCGATCCCAACGTCCACTGATCACGCCGAATCCCGCGCCCAGGTCCTGCGAAAGAGAGGCGCTCACTTCAGTCTCGCCCCGGTCGTTCGCCAGCAAGCTGGCATCCAGCGGGCCAAGCTCTCCAACACCAGCGCTGTCCAGCTCGATCGTGCCCGCCAACGCGCCCGAACCAAATGGGCCCGATCCGCCTCCGCGCGTGATGCGGATGCGTGCAACCTGTTCAGGCGCGATCGCGCTTAGCGGGACATAACCGAAGAACGGGTCCATCATCGGCACGCCATCTAGCAGCACCAGCGCCCGGCTCGAGGCATTGCCGCCCAGTGCGCGCAGGGTCACACCCTGGGCGCTCGGATTTGATGATCGGCTGTCCGACCGGCGAAATTGCTGGAACCCCGCGACATTCTGCAACACGTCCTCGATCCGACCAGATGGTGCGGAGACGATCGCGGCACGCTCAATATCGACACTAGAATAGGCGGCTGACGATGGCAGTCGCGACAGTCCTTCGCCGGTCACCACGATAACCTGACGTCCTGCATCAACCTCGACCGGTTCACCCGGCTCTTGCGCGGCTAGCGGCATGGTCAGGCAGGATGTCGAGACAAAGGCGGTCAATCGCAAGGCAGGTTTCATGGGTGCGGCCACTAGCCCATCTCGAACCGCCAGTCAGTTGCAAATCGCAATCAAGACTCGCTTTAGTGAACGTGCTGTGCTTACACAAATGTAAGCAGGAGAGTGAAAGATGCTTGATCCGCAGTCTGATTATGACGTGCTTATCGTTGGCGCCGGAATATCCGGCATCGGGATGGCGGCCCATCTGGGAATGAAGGTTCCGGAGCTAAGCTACACTATTCTTGAACGTCGCGACGATCTCGGCGGCACCTGGGACCTGTTCCGCTATCCCGGGATTCGCACCGACAGCGACATGCATACTTTCGGATATGAATTCGAGCCGTGGCGCAGTGAAAACCGCATAGTGAGCGCGCAGGATATCAAGGATTATTTGAACGGGGTGATCGACCGGTTCGATATCCGCCGCCGCATCCAGTATGGCCAGCACGTCGTCTCTGCCGATTTCAACCACCAGGACGCACGATGGCATGTCGTGGTCGAGACCGATGGCAAGCAGCGTGAAGTTACCGCAAACTGGCTGTTCTTGGGCACCGGCTATTATGACTACGATCAGGCCTATGATGCGGGCTTCGATTTTTCAAATTTCGAAGGCCAGGTGCTTCATCCGCAATTCTGGCCCGATGATCTGGATTACGAAAACAAGAACGTGGTCGTCATCGGATCGGGCGCAACCGCGATCACCATTGTCCCTGTGATGGCACAAAAGGCCGCCAAGGTGGCAATGCTTCAGCGCACCCCGACCTGGATCCGCAACATGCCGACCCAGGACTGGATGGCGAGGCTCTTGCGCCGATTCCTGCCTGAAGAAACCGCTTACAAGATCGTGCGCTGGCGCAACATTCGTCTAACCAGCTGGATGATCAAGCGTTGCGAGAACCATCCCGATCAGGTTGCCGAAAACCTGACCAAGATGGCCAAGAACACTTTGGGTGACAATTACAACGCAGCCGATCTCACCCCGCCCTATCGCCCGTGGGAGCAGCGCATGTGCTTCATCCCGGACGACGACCTGTTCGAGGCCATGAATCGCGGCAAGGCAGAAATCGTGACAGATACGATCGACCGGTTCGAAGGCCGCGAAGTTGTGCTCAAATCGGGCAAGCGCCTGCCAGCGGACATTGTCGTGACTGCAACCGGGCTGAAGCTCGCAATGGCGGGCAAGATTGCGCTGAGCGTCGAAGGCGAACCGGTCCGATTCAACGAGCGCTTCTATTACAAAGGGTGCATGTTCTCGAACCTGCCCAATTTCTCGGCCTTTTTCGGCTACACCAATGCCAGCTGGACGCTGCGTGTCGATGTGGTCTGCAATTACGTCTGCCGGATCTTCCAGCACATGCAGAAATCCGGTGCCGAGATAGCGACGCCGTACCTTCCAGAAGATCACGGGATGGAGAAGGAGGGTTTCTTCAACCTCTCTTCCAATTACATCAAGCGTTCGATCGATATCCTGCCGCACAATGGATCGCAGTGGCCATGGCAATTGGGCATGGATTATCTTGCGGATCGCAAAGTCATGCGTGAAACGCAGGTGAATGACGGCACGCTCAAGTTCGAGAATGCCTACGCCGAAGAGCGACTTGAAGCTGCGGAGTAGCGTGGCGCGTATTCCTGCCGTAAGGCATTGCGCATGAGCGCATCGGACAAGGTATGGACCGCGGGACTGGTCGTGATCGGCGACGAGATCCTGTCGGGCCGAACCCACGACAAGAACATTGCCCAGGTCGCGAGCTGGCTGCAGGTCCAAGGCATACGGCTCGCCGAGGTGCGCGTTGTGCCCGATGTCGAAGAGCGTATTGGCGAGGCAGTGAATGCCCTCCGCCTGCAGAATGATTATCTTTTCACCACTGGCGGGATTGGCCCGACACATGATGACATCACCGTCGACGCTGTTGCCAAGGCGTTGGGCGTTGGAGTGGTTGTCCATCCGGAGGCGCGCGCCATGCTGGAGCGCTACTATGCCAGTCGCAACATGGAATTGACGGAGGCCAGATTGCGAATGGCCCGCGTGCCTGAAGGGGCTGAGCTGATCCCCAATCGCATGTCGGGCGCACCCGGTATCAAGCTGGGCAATCTCTTCCTGATGGCCGGCGTGCCGCATATCACCGCCGGAATGCTTGATGCGCTGACCGGGACGCTGGAAGGTGGCGCGCCCTTGCTCAGCGAAACGATCGGCTGCTGGACTGCTGAAAGCGAAGTAGCTGACATCTTGCGCCAGATCGAACATGCGCATGAGGACTGCCAGATCGGTAGTTATCCCTTCTTCCGCGACGGGCGCGTGGGCGCGAATTTTGTGATCAGGTCTACCAACGCAGATAGGCTGAGAATGTGCATCGATGCGTTATGCGAAGCACTTGGCGAAAACGGGCTCGAGTTCATCCCCGGCGGGATCTGATCACATTGAATTGATTGTGAATTTTCGCAAAACGGCGCCTTAACCTCTTGCCGCTAATACCGCGGGCGAGATGTTGAAGGTCTATATCACGATCGATACCGAGTATTCTTCGGGGCTTGTCGAAGGGTTGAGCTGCTTCGACCGCGCAGATAATTTTGCGCGCTCGATCGCTTGTGTCACGCCTGATGGCCCAGCCGGCATTTCGCACAAGCTCGAACTGTTGGAGAGGTTTGGACAAAAGGCGGTTTTCTTTGTCGATCCCATGCCCGCACTGGTTTGGGGTGTTTCGGCAATTGAAGATGTGGTCGGGCCGATCATCGCTGCCGGGCAGGATGTGCAATTGCATCTCCATACCGAATGGCTGGAACTGGCAGGCAAGGCCAATCCACTGCGTGGCAGGATCGGGCACAACCTTGCCGACTTTAGTTATGACGACCAATGCGAATTGATCACCTTTGCCCGTGAGACCCTGATCGCTGCTGGCGCCCCTGCCCCCGTGGCGTTCCGAGCGGGCAATTATGGTGCCAATGACGACACTCTGCGCGCCCTGAAGGCAGTTGGCATTGGGTATGATACCAGCCATTGCCCCGGGCTCGAAAGTGGCCATGGCCGGATTTCGCTGACTCCGGAGGATTTGCTGCCGGTCAAACATTGTGGCGTCGTGGAGGTTCCAGTCGGCAGCATCGGTACGAGCGGCGGCGGGCAGCGCCATGCCCAGATCACTGCATTGTCGCTGCGCGAAATGACCGATGCAATTCGCCATGCACGCGATAATGGCAGGCAGGAATTCACACTGGTCTCGCACAGTTTTGAGCTGATCAACCGGCGCAAACTGGCCGTAAACAAGGTTGTGCGGAGACGGTTCGAAGGCTTGTGCCGCGATCTGAAGAAGATGCGGCGGGTTGTTACTGCGAACTATCGCGATGACCCGCCAAAGGTGGCCACGCCACATATCGAGCCCGAATTGCTACCGCACGATCCGATAAGAGCCGGTTTGCGCATGGCCGAGCAGGTCATATCCAATACGCTCTATGGCGCG
>SBHJ01000198.1 GCA_006226465.1 Alphaproteobacteria bacterium
TACTCCGGAAACGATTCTTGCGCGCGCTTTAGAGGAATGCGCGATGGGGGTAAATCGATGCGAGCGTTTCCTACCTCGAAGCTTTGCGGCATAGCCGGGTCATGGCCACCAACGCGTACCATCTCTACGGGAACTCCCGATGTAACCGTCCAAAGAGGACTGCGAATTGGTGGCTCGGACAGTGTTCCGTGTGTTCCATCCTGTAGGATTTCCCGATGAGCCAGACCAACCGCATGCCGACCCGCCAGGGTGTACTCGATGCCGCCGAAAAGGTGGCGGCCTTGCTGCCCCCCACCCCGCTCTTGCCGATCAGAATCAATGGAACGCCTTGCTGGATCAAATGCGAAAACCTGCAACCGATAGGCGCGTTCAAGATCAGGGGCGCCTGGCACCGCTTGACCGCGTTGACCCAGGAAGAACGCAAGAACGGTGTCGTCGCCGTATCTTCGGGCAACCACGCGCAGGGCGTGGCATGGGCTGCGCGCGAACTGGGCGTGGATGCCAGGGTCGTGATGCCGCATGATGCACCACAAGTAAAACTTGATGCGACGCGCGCGTTCGGTGCCGAAGTGGTCATATATCGTCGCCCCGAAGAGGATCGCGATGGAGTCGCAGCCCAGATCATCGAACAAACCGGTGGCGTCTTGGTCCACGCCTTTGGCGACCCGTGGGTAATCGAGGGCCAGGGCAGCATGGGGATCGAAATAACTGCGCAATTGGGCTGCGAGCCGAGCCGCATTGCTGCGCCTTGCGGCGGTGGGGGTTTGGTAGCTGGCCTTTCGCTTGCCTGCCCTTCCAGCGCGATTGTACCGGTTGAGCCGGCAGGTTGGGACATGGTGGGGCAATCGCTTGCTGCCGGCGAGATCGTAACAGCCGGCCCCAATCCGCCAAAGACGATATGCGATGCCTTGCAGCCGCTCGCCACCAAGCAGATCAACCTCGACGTCCTTCAGAGCCGCAGCGATCCGGGTGTGGCGGTAACCGATGACGAGGTGCGCGCAGCGGTACGCTTTGCCTTTTCGCAGCTGCATCTGGTGGTCGAGCCCGGCGGCGCAGCGGCGCTGGCTGCGGCATTGGCGGGCAAGGTTGCCCTGGATGAGAGCACCGTGATTGTTCTGTCCGGCGGAAATGTCGACATGCAAGGCTATGCCGGGATCATCTCCGGCAAAAGTTAAGTTGCAATTGACAATCGATTGCGCTGACCGCAGTCTCGCCGCGCATTAAGGAGGGACAATCTTATGCAAGCTCAAATGCTCGCGCCCGCAGCGGCGCTTATTGCATGGTCGCTGATCATGCTTCTGTGGACTGCAGGTACACGTTTCCCGGCGATGGCCAAGGCTGGCGTCGATCTGGGCGGAAGGCCCGGCGCACGCGGCCAGGATCTGGAAGGTCGGATACCGGACAGCGTCAATTGGAAATCGCACAATTACACGCATTTGATGGAGCAGCCGACCATCTTCTATCCATCGGTCATCATCATTGCGATGATGGGCGCCGCCGCTGGCGACGTTACCGCTGCGTGGATCTATGTTGGGTTGAGGATTGTTCACTCGGTTTGGCAAGCCACCGTGAACAAGGTCCCGGTGCGCTTCATGCTTTTCATCCTTTCCACCCTCGCAATGGTCTACCTCGCCTATCGGGCTGTCATGTTGACGGCATTTGCAAACCCGGGAGTGGTCGCATGAACGGTACTGAAATACTTCAATCGGTCGTCGCCCTGGCGGCATGGACAATGGTGATGTGGTTGTGGATGTACGCCACGCGCCTGCCCGCGATGGGCAAGGTGCCCGACCTTGACACGAAGAACCTGGTCGGCGGGACAGGCAAGGATCTGGACAACATCCTGCCGGCGAAAGTCCAGTGGATCGCCCACAATTACAACCATTTGCATGAAGCGCCGACAGTGTTTTATGCGGTAGCGCTGGTCCTTGCTGTCACTGGACAGGGAGGCGGCCTGAACGCGACCTTGGGGTGGGCCTATGTCGGCCTGCGCGTGCTGCATTCATTGGTGCAGGTGACGTCCAACCGGATCATGGTGCGCTTCAGCGTCTTTGTGCTGTCGAGCCTGGTTCTCATCGCGCTGGTCGTTCACGCCGCTATCGCAGTATTCTAACGTCAGTCTTGACGGGGTGGCTCCGGCCCGCGCCGGAGCCGACCTCTCAATCTTCGCGGGATGCCAAAAACCGCTCGGCATCGAGCGCGGCCATGCAGCCCATGCCGGCAGCGGTCACTGCTTGGCGATAGGTGTGATCGGTGACATCACCCGCGGCAAAGACGCCGGGTATTTCGGTCTTGGGTGACCCAGGCTCGGTCAGCAGATATCCACCGCCGTCCAATGGGAGCTTGCCTTTGAACAGCTCGGTCGCCGGAGCATGGCCGATCGCGACGAATGCGCCATCGACTTCGAGCATCGAAGCCTCGCCCGACACGGTATCCCTGAGCACGATGTGACCGAGCGTACCATCCTCACCAGCGACGAAGCTCTCGACCGTCTTATTCCACAGCGTCGAGATCTTCGGGTTCTTGAACAGGCGATCCTGCAGGATCTTCTCGGACCTCAGTTCGTCACGACGATGGATCAGAGTCACATCGTCGGAATGGTTGGTGAGATAGAGCGCCTCCTCCACCGCGGTATTGCCACCGCCGATCACCGCCACCTTCTTGCCCCTGTAAAAGAAGCCGTCGCAGGTCGCGCAGGCTGATACGCCCTTTCCGCCCAGCTCCTGCTCTCCTGGCACCCCGAGCCATTTGGCCTGCGCACCGGTCGCGATCACCAACGTGTCGCCGATATACTCGTCGCCGCTGTCGCCGATCGCACGAAATGGCGGGCCGCTTTCGAGATCAACCTTGACGATCGTGTCCCACATCATTCGCGTGCCGACATGCTCGGCCTGGGCCTGCATCTGTTCCATCAGCCACGGCCCCTGAATCACATCGGCAAAGCCCGGATAATTCTCGACATCGGTGGTGATGGTCAGCTGGCCACCTGGCTGAATGCCCTGCACCACGATTGGCTCAAGCATCGCGCGCGCGCCATAGATCGCGGCGCTGTATCCGGCCGGGCCGGAACCGATGATGAGCATTTTGGTGCGATGGGTGGCCATTGAATTCGAACCTTATGGAGGTAGTGCTTGATGGTGGGCCTATATGGGAAGGCGCGCCGCGATTGTCACGCCACCAGCTTGCTGTGCAGCCTTTTCCGCATCGCTTCATCCACACCTAATGTCCGGGAGATAAAGTGATCGACCGAGCCGTGCTGCTGGTTGATCGCGGCACGATAGGTGTCGAGATATTCGGGCCGAACATCCATCAGATTACTTATCGCGTCCGGGTCCATCGGTCCGTAGATTGCCTCCATGCGCGGCACAGACTGCCGGATCAATATTTCGCGCCCCGGGGCGCGATTGGTGAGCAGATATTCGCCCATGATGTCGTCCTCATGGGCGCCAAGGACATGTAGCAGCAGTGCGGCCGCAATGCCGGTGCGATCCTTGCCCGCGAAACAATGAACCAAGCTGGCCCCTTCTCGCTCGTCGAGAGCCCGGAAATAGCGCCCGAACATGTCGATCATCGCCGGATTGTTAGGCATGCGGGTGTAGACCGCCTTCATCCGGTCGAATGCCATCTGCGGGGTCATCCCGC
The DNA here is from genome assembly GCA_006226465.1 of Alphaproteobacteria bacterium. GTDB lineage: Bacteria > Pseudomonadota > Alphaproteobacteria > Sphingomonadales > Sphingomonadaceae > Erythrobacter. The sequence goes on from SBHJ01000198.1 coordinate 3,643, forward strand.
TGGCACCCGCCGCTTCGTGCGGAGGTGAACTTGTCGTTTCACCTTCGTAGAAGATGACATGAGCCGAGAAATCGGGCGCCCGACGGCAGGGGAAATTGCTGCGCTCACTCTCGCCGCGCAAATCGATCACCGTGCGAATATCGAGTTCGTCCAACCTGGCAAGGTCCGCGTCGCTCGCTTCCATGTGTTGGCCGGAGCGATAGAGCAGGCCGTGCCTGACTCTCCCGCCGTCAGCGACTGAGTAACCGCCATAGTCCCGGAAATTGTGGATGCCCGACATCGGCTGGAAGCGTTCGCGAATCATCGCATGACCGTGGCAGCGGAATGCCGTGTCCGCAACAATTGGTCGGCGCTACGATTTCGGGTCGGTTCGGCGTGTGAGTTCATCCCACAAGCTTTCGCTGCCCCAGGCAATCGCTTGGCCACCTATCCGCGCGCTCCAATAGGCATCGTTTCCGCCCTCGCTGCGCCAACCCATCATTCGTCGGGTTAGTTCGTTGAGCGGATATTCCTGCGTGAATCCTATTGCGCCATGGACCTGGTGCGCCAATGCGCATCCCGTCTTGATCGCAGTGTTGGTCCGAAGTTTTGCCGCCGCGATTTCAAAATCGGCATCGCCCCGATCGAGCGCTTCGGCAACGCCGGTCGCAGCGCAATTGACCGCAGCAGCTTCGCTCGCCAGCAGGGCAATGCTGTGCTGCACGGCCTGGAACTGCGAAAGGGTTCGCCCAAACTGCACGCGCTGGCTGCAATAATCGACCGCAAGAGCCAGCGCCGCATCCAGCGCGCCGGCAGTCTGGCACACCCGAAGGAAGGCAACCAGGCCGAGAAGATTGGCCTCGATATCCAAGGATTCTGCGGAGTCCATTTCGAACGTAATCACATCGCGCGGTTCCCCGACCGGGCTTGCACCTTCGGTCACCGTGCCGCGTGCCAGGAATGTCCTTCCCTCTGCCGGAACCAGAACCCTGTCCGCATGCCTTCCCCACGGCACCGGCGAGTTCAATCCACTGGCCAGGGCGGTGAAGCCCTCGCCGCCAAGGCCACCTTCGTTCAGCAGCCATTGCGTCAGCACGTGTTCGCCGAGTGGCGCCGCCAAGGCATGGAAGCCGGCGAGCCGCATCACCGCGGCCAGATCCCCAAAATCACCGCCAAACCCGCCCTCGGTTTCGGGGAGCAAGAGCAAACCGAAACCCGCTTCCTCCAAACGGGGCCAGATCGCATCGAAGCCTTGCCCGCGAAGTTCGGCGAACAACCCGTCAGCCATCTCCGTCAGTTGTGTGCGGCTTTCGCTCATCGCAAGCCCAACCCCCGGGCAATAATCCCGCGCAAAACTTCACGTGTACCGCCACGCAATGAAAAACTGGGTGCGGCTTGCAGCAGCACTGCCATCATCCGCGCCAAAGTGCTGCTGTCGGCCAGATCGGCATCGACCACGGCCTGCACCGCAACAGGCAAATCCTGTTCAAACGAACAACCCAGGTCCTTGACGATGGAGGCCTCGACCATCGGGTCTTGCCCTGCGGCAAGCTTGGCCGCGACCGACATCGACATATGCCGCAGAGTCCACATATCGGAAACCAGCTTTCCGATTGTCGTAACCAGGAGCGGGTCCGCGTCGGGACCGACGCTGTCGATCAATTCAGCCAGCAAGGCGTGGCTGGACAAATAGCGCTCTGGCCCCGAACGTTCGAGTGCAAGTTCGGATGTGGCCTGCTTCCACCCTTCCCCTTCGGTGCCGATCAGTGCGCCATGCGGTACCAGCACATCCTCGAAGAACACCTCGTTGAAATGGTGTCCGCCAAACATATCCACGATAGGGCGGATCGTAATACCTGGTGTATCAAGGTCGATCAGGAACTGGCTGAGCCCACGCTGTCGGTCGCTGCCCTGTTCGCTACGTACCAGCGCCAGCATGACATGGCTATGATGCGCACCGGAAGTCCAGATCTTCTGCCCGTTGATCAGCCAGCCGTTATCGGTCTTCCGCGCTGAAGTTCGCACCGATGCGAGGTCCGAACCAGAATTGGGTTCGCTCAAGCCGATGCAGGAATAGATTTCTCCCGCCGCCATCCCTGGCAGATATTTGCGGCGCTGTTCCTCGGTTCCATAGCGCAGGATCAGCGGACCCGTCTGGCGATCCGCGATCCAGTGCGCACCAACCGGCGCGCTGGCAGCCAAGAGCTCTTCCAGAACAATATAACGCTCAAGCGGGTTGCGCTCATGCCCACCATACTCTTTGGGCCAAAGCATGCCGATATAGCCTGCTCTCCCCAGCTCGCGCGAAAATTGCGGATCGAAGTTCATCCAGCAATTGGCTTTCAAAACCGGATCGCCTTGCGGAAGGTGTTCTGCAAGAAATGCGCGCAATTCCTGCCTGATCTGCTGCGCATTTTGAGGCGCAATGAACGCGTAATGGGCGAAGGATTGCATATTCTGACTGATGCGCAATTCCGATCGCACAGGCAAGCTTTGATGGAGGTTTCATAATCCACCTTGCATTCGTTCGTTCGAACGAATAATGACTTGAGTGAGACTGAGTTGTCCTGATGACAAAACCCGAACCGAACCTCGCAGCTGAGATCGATCCAGTACGAAAGCGCATCCTCGATGCCGCTGTCGTCCAGTTTTCGGATCGCGGATATGAAGGGGCGAGCACTCGCGCCATTGCCCAGGTCGCGGGGGCGGCCATGTCGTCGATTACCTATCAGTTCGGCGGCAAGCACGGGCTGTACCTCGCCACTGCCGACCATATCGGTGACCAGATTGCAGGCTTCATGCACCCGCGTCTCGACGCCGCGCGCACCGCCGTGCGCAACGGTACCTTACCACATGTAGAGGCAGTCCTGATGATCCTGGGCGGTATGGCCGAAATGATGCTTGATGACCGCTCCCAGAAATGGGCTGGCTTCATCGTGCGCGAACAGCAAGAGCCGGGAGAAGCCTTTGATCGCCTCTATGAGCAGGTCATGGAGCCAATGGCTGAGCTGATGATCGAGTTGATCGGCGTGGCACGTCCCGACCTGTCAGGGAAGCGACTGCGGGCAATCGCGATGAGCCTTGTTGGGCAGGTAATCGCGCTGCGGGCAGCCCGCGCCGCCATGCTGCGAATCCTGGATATCGAGAAATTGGATGCTGCCGAACGAAATTTGTTGCGCGAGGCGCTGCAAGCCAATGTCCGTGCAGTGCTGGAAATGAAAGGCTGAATTATGGACCGGCGCAAACTGATGCCAATCGCCCTGGTGCTTGTGTTGGCGATAGCTGGTGCATGGTATTTCGGCCTGTACGGCGGGCGCGATCAGGGCGAACTCAAGCTTTATGGCAATGTTGATGTCCGCGAAGTCAATCTGGCATTCCGAACCGGCGGGGAGATTGCGGACATCCCGGTCGAGGAAGGTCAACGGATCAAGAAGGGCCAAGTCCTGGCACGGCTCGACCTCGATCAACTCAACAACAGGCTGTCCGAAGCCGATGCCCAGATCGACGTGGCGGAGGCCAACCTTTCAAAATTGCGCAACGGCAGCCGCCCACAAGAATTGGCACAAGCACAGGCCCGCAACTCTGCCGCGCAGGCCGAATTGGCGCGCGCGCAGGCCGAATATGATCGGCGCAAGGGCCTGGTTGAATCGGGTGCGATCAGCCGTACCTTGTGGGACCAGACCGCAGCACAGCTGAGCCGCGCCCAGTCTGCCGCCGCCGAAGCCAGCCAGGGCTTGTCGCTGGTCCGCCAGGGCCCGCGTGTAGAGGACATTACGGCTGCCCGCGCGCAACTCGGATCGGTGCAGGCCATGCGCAACACGATCCGCACCGACATTGGCAATGCCACATTGCTCGCCCCATCGGATGGCGTGATCATGACCCGCGCGCAGGAACCCGGCGGCGTGGTCCAGCCGGGACAGACCGTGCTCAGCCTCGCAATCGATCGCCCGATGCGACTGCGCGGATGGATCGGCGAGCCCGATTTGTGGCGGGTCAGCCCAGGCATGGAAGTTGAGGTTTCCGCTGACGGAAATCCCAGGACTTACAAAGGCACGATCGGGTCGATCAGCCCGCGCGCCGAATTCACTCCGCGATCGGTCCAGACCGAAAGCCTGCGTGCCGATCTGGTCTATTCGATGCGGATCATCGTGAACGACCCGGACGATGCCTTGCGGCAGGGGCAGCCAGTAACGATCCGCGTCCCAGGCGCCCGCACCTCTCGCGGGGAGTGACGACATTGCTCGAGCCGGTTGCGATTGCCAAAGGTGTGGTCAAGCGCTTCGATGCGCTGATCGCGCTCGACGGCGTGGATATTGCGATCACGCCCGGCGAGATCACCGGTCTGGTCGGTCCCGATGCAGCGGGCAAGACCACACTGATCCGCATACTTGCAGGCCTCATGTCCGCCGATGAAGGCGAACTCAGCGTGTTGGACGGCGCGCCAGGAACCAGCCTGGAGCAACTCGGTTACATGCCACAACGCTTCGGCCTCTACGAGGATCTTTCGGTCATTCAGAACCTTGAGCTCTACGCAGAACTGCGGGGGCTTTCGACGGAAGAAAAGCCTGAAACCTATGGGCGATTGCTCGACTTCACCGATCTCGCGCGCTTCCAGGATCGCCCGGCAGGCAAGCTTTCCGGCGGGATGAAGCAAAAGCTCGGGCTCGCCTGCGCGCTGGTGAAGACACCGCGCCTGTTGCTGCTCGACGAACCCGGCGTGGGCGTCGATCCGATCAGCCGCCGGGAATTGTGGGCCATGGTCAAGGCCCTGACCGCAGAGGGGATCGGCGTGTTGTGGTCCACTGCCTATCTCGACGAAGCTGAAAAGTGCGATTCGGTGACCATGCTCAACGATGGCCGGCTGATCTATGCCGGCGACCCAAGCGGTTTGACCGACCGAATGAAAGGGCGGGTATTCAGCGCCGGTAGCGGCACGCTGGACCGTCGGCAATTGTTGGCCCAATTGCTTGACGAAAGCGAAGTGCTCGATGGGACAATCCAAGGCAGCTCGATCCGCCTTCTGACCAGAAACGAGCACCCTTCACTGCCGGGAATTCACCTCAATTCATTGGCTCCACGGCTAGAGGACGGCTTTATGGAGGTGCTGGGCGGCGGCCCAGGCGGTACAAGCGCCCTGGCTGATGCATACACCCGGTTCGATCGTACCGATGCACCGGCCATCGAGGCCCGTGCACTGACCAAGAAATATGGCAATTTCACTGCCGCCAACCAGATCAGCTTCACAGCCCGGCCCGGTCAGATCTTCGGCCTGCTCGGCCCTAACGGCGCGGGCAAAAGCACCGCGTTCAAAATGCTGTGCGGGCTCGCAACCCCAACTTCGGGCACCTGCTCTGTAGCCGGGCATAGCCTCAAACACACCGGGCCTGCGGCACGTCAATCGCTCGGCTATATGGCGCAGAAATTCTCGCTTTATGGCGATCTTTCGGTCGAGCAGAACCTCAATTTCTTTGCCGGTGCCTATGGCCTGAAGAAAGCGGCAGCGCGCAATGCAATCGACAAGGTAGTCGAGATTTTCGAGCTTGACAGCCGTATGCGCACCAACGCCGGTGTATTGCCACTGGGATATAAGCAACGCCTCGCCCTCGCCTGCGCGGTGATGCACGAACCGCCGGTTCTGTTTCTCGACGAACCGACTTCGGGCGTTGATCCGGTGATGCGGCGCGAATTCTGGGTCCACATCAACGGTCTTGTCTCGCGCGGCGTATGCGTGCTCGTCACCACTCACTTCATGGAGGAGGCCGAGTACTGCGATGATATCTTGCTGATCTATCGCTCCGAACAGATCGCAATGGGCTCACCCGATGAACTGAAGGCTGAAGCAGGCCGCATCGCTGGTCTTGGCGATCCGACGATGGAAGACGCATTTATTGCGCTGATCGAGGCATCCAATATCGACACCAAGAACCCGAGGAAAGCGGCATGAGCAGCAACCTCGCCCGTTTGGATCGACGCCGGCTTGCCGCCCTGATCCGCAAGGAAGCTGTACAGATCGTCCGCGATCCTTCGACGCTGCTCATCGCCTTTGTATTGCCAATTTTGTTGCTGTTCATTTTCGGGTTCGGCGTTTCGCTCGATGCCAACTCCATCCGCGTAGGGATGGTGGTACAGGATAGCAGCCCGCAGGCGGATTCACTCGCACAAGCTTTCCGGGCGAGCCCTTACCTCGAAATTGAAGAAAGTCCTGCGATCCAGCCTTTGCGCGAGCGGCTGGTCGCCAATCGAATTCGGGCGATGATCGTCATCCCGCAGGAATTCGGCGCTTCGATCGATCGCCGCGCGCCCCTGCCGATCCAGGTGGCGACCGATGGTTCGCAGCCCAATACCGCAAATTTTGCTGCAGCCTATGTCCAGGGAATCTATGGCACCTGGATTGAACAGCAAGGCATGGCTCACTTTGCACCCACAGTGGGGGTCAATGCGCGATATTGGTGGAATCCCGAGCTCAAGAGTCGGTTTTTCCTGATCCCGGGATCGATCACCATCGTTATGACCATGATCGGCACGCTGCTGACCGCGCTGGTGGTAGCGCGCGAATGGGAACGCGGCACGCTGGAAGCGATGATGGCAACGCCGATCAGCATGACCGAATTCATTGCCAGCAAGCTGGTCCCCTATTTCGTGCTGGGCTTGGGATCGATGGCCTTGTGCACGGTGCTGGGAATTGTCGTGTTCGGCGTCCCGCTGCGGGGGTCAATCCTGGCCTTGTTCCTGCTCGCTTCAGCCTTCCTGGTCCCCGCACTGGGTCTCGGCCTGTTCATTTCGGCGGCAACCAAGAACCAGTTTGTCGCGAGCCAGGCCGCCCTGTTCTCCGGCTTCCTTCCTAGTTTCCTCCTGTCAGGTTTCATTTTCGAAATATCGTCCATGCCCAAGGTAATCCAGATGGTAACCTATCTGGTTCCAGCCCGATATCTCATCCCGCCGCTCCAGACCGTGTTCGCAGCTGGCGATGCATGGGGCATGTTCGCACGCAATATTGCGGTGATGCTGGCATTCGGGGCGTTTTTCTTCTTCCTTGCCTATCGCACCACGCGCCGGAGCCTCGACTGATGGGACGGCTCAAAGCAATCACGATCAAGGAATTCTGGGCGCTGCTTCGCGATCCCAAGGCACGGATGGGCCTGTTCCTGCCTCCGCTCATCCAGCTTTTCCTGTTCAGCTATGCAGCAACGCTGGAAGTGCGCAATATCGATATCGGCCTCTATGATATGAGCCAGGGGCGCCACAGCCATGAATTAGTCCAGCAGCTGAATGGCAGCCCCAATTTCAGGCGGATTGTGCCGATCAACTCACCCCAAGAGCTGCGGCAAGCAGTCGAAGATCAGAGAGTGATCGCCGCAATCGTGATCGAGCAGGACTTCGATCGACGCATGGCACGCGGTGATCCCGCTGATATCGGCGTTGTGCTCGACGGCAGGCGGTCGAACGCAGCGCAAATCGTCGCCTCCTACATCACCCGTATTGCGGGCGGAATTGGCACGCAGGTCAAGCAATTGGGCGAGCCTGAAAGCGTGCGCGTCACCAATCTTTTCAACCCTAGCCTGGATTTCTTGTGGTTCAATTTGCCGTCGCTCATTGTCATGCTTGGCGTGATTACCAGCATCGCCATCACCGGGCTTAGTATATCGCGCGAGCGTGAGCTCGGCAGTTTCGATCAATTGATGGTATCGCCGCTCCGCGTGCACGAAATCCTTATCGGCAAGATGATTCCTCCGTTGTGCATTGGCCTGCTGAACGGCGTGATCTTTATCACTGCGGCGCAGCTGATTTTCGGTGTTCCATTCCGTGGATCCTACACGTTGTTTATTTCGGCGTTGCTGATCTTCAATTTCGCGCTGATCGGCGTCGGAATGTTTGTTTCTTCATTGTCACAGACCCAGCAACAGGCGTTTTTGGGGTCGTTCCTGTTGACGGTTCCGCTCATTATGCTTTCGGGCTTTTCGTCTCCAGTCGAGAACATGCCCGACTGGCTGCAGGTGCTGAACCACGCCAATCCGGCGATGTACTTCCTGCCCGTGGCGCAGGGAATCTTTCTCAAGGCCATGCCGCTTTCCGCTGTCGTCAGTTGGATGTGGCCGGTTGTGCTGATTGCAATTGTCACACTCAGCGCATCGGCATGGCTGTTCAGAGCAAGAATGGAGTAGCGCGATGCGCACCTGTCTCTTTGTCCCAATTATCGCACTGGCCGGATGTACGGTTGGGCCTGACTACGCACCGCCCGCCAGTACGGCAGCGCCCGAATGGGTCGAACCTGTTGTTAAAGCGCCCGTCGATCTGGCGTGGTGGAACAGCTTCAACGACCCACTGCTTTCCAGCCTGGTCGAGCGTGCAATCGCCAATGCTCCTGAGGCGCGTATCGCCAGCGCCCGACTGGCTGAAGCGCGAGCCAATCGCGATGCCGCCTATGGTGGGCGCTTCCCGCAGGTGAACGCGATCGGCTCGATCACCGAGAACGTACTCTCCGAAAATGGCCAGTTGCCTGTTGCCAATATTCCAGGGTTCGAACGCGACTTCTCGCTGTTCGACCTGGGCTTCGACGCCAGCTGGGAAATCGACCTGTGGGGCAGGCAACGCCGCGAGCACGAGGGTGCGCAGGCTCGCGCCGATGCCGCGCTGGAGGCGCGCCGTGAGACCCAGCTGCGGCTCGCTGCCGAAGTTGCACGCTCTTACGTGGATTTGCGCGCCGCGCAGCAGGAAGCTGGCTTGCAGGAAAGGATTTCCCAAAGCGCTTCCGCCCAGGCAGGGCTGGTTGCACAATTGCATCAGGCTGGAGATGCCTCGCGCATCGACGCCGAACATGCGCGAGCTGCAGCAGCCAATGCGGCAAGACAGCCTCCGTTGGCGCGCGCCAAGGCCAAGACTGCAATGTACCGCATCGCTGCCTTGCTTGGTCTCGCGCCAGAGGAGCTTGCACCCGAACTTGAACCGCCCGCTCCCCTCCCCGCCCCGCCCTTTGCTATCGGCGCAGGGCTGCGATCCGAACTGCTCGAACGTCGTCCAGATGTGCGCCGCGCCGAGCGCGAGCTGGCCGCAGCAACAGCCGGAATCGGCATAGCCAAGGCCGACCTGTTCCCGCGCTTCTCCTTGCTTGGGTCGCTGGGGACGCAGGCACGCAATACAGGCGATCTGACTTCATCCGACAGCCTGCGCCTCAATGTCGGGCCGCATTTCTCGTGGCCGATTTTCTCTGCTGGTCGCATTCGGGCACAGGTCCGTGCGGCCGATGCCCGGGTCCTAGGCGCGGCGGCGGCATGGGAAGGCGCGGTCGCAGGAGCGCTTGCCGATAGCGAGGCAGCGATCAACCGCCACGCCAATGCACAGATCGCGTACAATCACGCGCTGGATTCCCTGGACAGCCAGCGCCGCGTCAATGCATTGGCCCGCAAGCGATACGATGCGGGCGAGGACAGTCGCAGTCAGTGGCTCGCCGCAGAAATCGAGCTGGCGCAAGCCGAACTGGGAATGCTCCAGGCGCAATCCATGTCGCTCGACGCGGCGATTGCGCTCAACAAGGCATTGGGCGGGGGCTGGTCGGATGCGGATTGAACCGAGCCTCTGGCTCCGATATCAATCGAGGCATGACCCAGACCGATACCCGTACCGAATTCATCGCCCGCCTGCCCAAGGCTGAGCTTCACCTCCATATCGAAGGTTCCCTCGAGCCCGAACTGATGTTCGAGCTGGCGCAACGCAATGGGGTGAATATCCCCTTCGCATCGGTCGAAGAGGTGCGCGCGGCCTATGACTTCTCGAACCTGCAGGACTTCCTGGACATCTACTACCAGGGCATGGGCGTGCTGCTGAAGGAGGAGGACTTCTTCGACCTGACCATGGCCTATCTCGAACGCGCCAATATGGACAATGTGCGCCATGTCGAGATCTTCTTCGATCCGCAGGGACATACCGAGCGCGGCGTGTCGTTTGACACCGCGATTGGCGGGATCCTGCGTGCGCTCGATGCAGGCGAAGAGCGGTTCGGCATCACCTATCGCCTTATCATGTGCTTCCTGCGGCACCTGAGCGAGGAAGCGGCGTTCGAAACCCTGGCAGAAGCTGAGAAGTGGCTGGACCGTATCGAAGGGGTTGGGCTCGATTCATCCGAAGTTGGCCATCCACCCAGCAAGTTTGCGCGGGTTTATGCCGCTGCCCGCGAAAAGGGCCTCAAGCTGGTCGCACATGCAGGTGAGGAAGGCCCGCCAGAATATGTCTGGGAGGCGCTCGACCTGCTCAAGATCGACCGGATCGACCATGGCAATCGCGCGCTGGAAGACGGCGCGTTGGTCGAAAGGATCGCTGCCGATGGCCAGACGCTGACCGTCTGCCCGCTCTCGAACCTCAAGCTTTGCGTGATCGATCGGATCGAGCACAGCCCGGTCAAGCGCATGCTCGAACTTGGCATTCGCGCCACGGTCAATTCCGATGATCCGGCCTATTTCGGCGGCTATGTGAACGCCAATTTCAATGCGATCGCCAGTGCGCTCGATCTTTCGGTTGCCGAGCTAACACAGCTTGCCGCCAACTCCTTCAGCGGATCATTCCTGAGCGACGCGGACAAGGCCGCACATATCGCCAAGGTGAGCGCCTTCGCCCGCGACTATCAGTAACCTTTCCCGCCGCCGAGCTGGTCGCCATAGGGGATCCAGATATTCTTCACTTCGGTGGCACGGCGCAGAACGTGCTCGCCCTCACCCAGCGCTGGATCGGCGAAGTCGTAGTGGCGGCCATTGCTGAGCCAGCTGCGCTTCATGTTGTCGGTCGCCAGCGTTTCGATAGCGCGGCAACTATCCGCGTCGCCGAAGTGCCAGATGCCATCGACATTGTCGTGCGCGGCAAGCACTTCTGCCAGCTCCTGCCGCTTGCCGGTGACGATGTTGATCACCCCGGCAGGTACATCCGAAGTCTCGATCACCTGATAAAGGTCGGTCGCCACCAGCGAAAGATGCTCTGACGGCAGCGCGACAACGCGGTTGCCCATGGCGATGGCCGGAGCGACCAGTGAAACCAACGACAGCAATGGCTGCCAATCGGGGCAGGATATTCCGAGAATGCCCACCGGTTCGTTCATCGCCAGCGCAACCCCGCGCATTGGCGGTTGGTGAACACGGCCATCGTATTTGTCCGCCCAGGCAGCAGCGGAGAACAATCGGGAGATCGAAAGGTCGAATTCCTTGGCCGTAGTCGCCTTGGCTGCGCCTGTCAGTTCAACCAATCGTGCGACGAATTCGCCGCGCCGTTCCTCAAGGTTCTCGGCAAGGTAATAAATGATCTGGGCGCGCAAATGCGCGGTCGATGCGCCCCATCCGGATGCTGCGTCGGCAGCTTCCACCGCATTGCGAATGTCCTTGCGATTTCCCAGCGCAGCATGGCCGGCCAGCCCGCCCTTGGCCGAATAGACCGGATAGCTCGATCCACCATCGGCGCGCGCCTGCTTGCCTCCAACATACATCTTTGCCGTGCGATCGATCGCATCGCTGAGCACATCGTGCTTCGGTTTGGGCAAAGGAACCGGTTTTTGCGGAGGAAGCTTCGCCTCAAATGCGGGCTTCAGATAGGCCTGCAGGCCCTCGATCCCGCCTTCGCGGCCGAAACCGGATTCACGATAGCCGCCGAAGCCGACTGCCGCGTCGAAGAAATTGGTTCCGTTGATCCAGACCACCCCGGCCTTGAGTTTGGGTGCGATCTCCAGCGCGCGGTTGATATTCTCGGTCCAGACCGATGCCGCGAGGCCATAGCGCGTGTTGTTTGCCAGCTGCGCGCCTTCCGCCTGAGTTCGGAAGCTGATCACGGTCAGCACCGGACCGAATATTTCCTCACGCATGCACACATTGGCGCTGCCCGCGTCGGTGATCAGGGTCGGCGGGTAAAAAATACCCTTCTCAGGCATGGCAATTTCGGGTTGCCAGATCGTGGCACCCTCTGCCTTGCCCTGCGCAACCAGGCGTTCGATCGTATCGCGCTGGCTGGCATCGACCAGTGCGCTCATGTCGATACACTTGTCGAGCGAAGGGCCTATACGCAGCTTGCTCATCCGTGCCTTGATCTTCTCGATCATCGCCTGCTCGATGCTCTCCTGCACCAGCAGGCGCGAGCCTGCGCAGCACACCTGCCCCTGGTTGAACCAGATTGCATCGACCAGCCCTTCAACCGCGCTGTCGAGATCGGCATCCTCGAACACGATATAGGGCGACTTCCCGCCCAGCTCGAGCGTGAGAGCCTTGCTCGATCCGGCGACACTGCGCCGGATGATCTTGCCCACTTCGGTCGAACCGGTGAAGGCGAGCTTATCGACATCGCGATGCTCAACCAGGGCCGCGCCGGTCCGCCCATCCCCCGTCACGATGTTCACGACGCCGGGCGGCAAACCGATCTGTTCGAGCATGTCCGCGAACCAGAGCGCACTAAGCGAGGTGAATTCGGCTGGCTTCAGCACCACGGTATTTCCCGCTGCCAGTGCTGGGGCGATCTTCCACGACAGCATCAGGAAGGGGAAGTTCCACGGGATAATCTGGCCGACGACGCCATGCGGGACATATCCCGCAAGCTCGCTATCGGCCAGCTGCGCCCAACCCGCATGGTGGTAGAAATGCCGTGCAGCGAGCTGTGTATCGAGATCGCGGGTTTCGCGGATCGACTTGCCGTTATCGAGCGATTCCAGCACCGCCACCACACGCGAATGTTTCTGGATCTGTCGCGCGATGGCGTAGAGATACCTGGCCCGGCCATGCCCGCCCAGCTTTTGCCAGGCAGGCTGCGCCTTGCGTGCTGCCTTCACTGCGGCGTCGACATCCTTGGCGCTGCCCTGCGCGATCCGGGCCAATTCCTGCTCATCGCTGGGCGAATAGGTCGCAAACAAGCTGGATTTGCCAACCGCGTGCCATTCCCCACCAATGAAATGCCCGAACTTGCGGCCGTGCGCATCGAGCCAAGCAATGGCCTGCGCGCTGTCCTCCGGCGCGGGGCCGTATTCCATGCTTTCGAACTTGTCTTTCAGGCTCATATACTCACCTAAGCCATGGCATGCCGGTAGCTGGCAGAATAGCGCCCGGTAGCGTGAAACTCGATTTGCCGCTCCAGATCGTTGAGAAGGCCGGAGGCACCGAACCGGAACATGTCGGAATTGAGCCACTCATCGCCCAGTTCCTCTTTCACCATGATCAGATAGGCGACTGCATCCTTGGCCGTGCGAATGCCTCCGGCGGGCTTGAACGCCACTTTCTGTCCGGTAAGGCGCTGGAACTCGCGGATCTGTCGCATCATTACCAGGCTGACCGGAAGTGTAGCGTTGCTGCTTTCCATGCCGGTCGAAGTCTTGATGAAGTCCGCGCCCGCCATCATCGCGACCATGGACGCGCGTGCGACATTTGTCAGCGAACCTAGCTCCCCCACGGCGATAATCGCCTTGAGGCGCGCGGAACCCGCCGCCTCGCAAAATGCCTGCACCTCCTCGTAAAGCTCGCCCCAGCGTTGATTGAGCACGAGGTTGCGGGTGACGACGATGTCGATTTCGCGCGCGCCCGCCGCCACCGAGGCGCGGATTTCCTGCAGCCTGGTCTCCATCGGAGCAAGGCCAGCGGGGAAGCCGGTCGAAACCGCCGCTACCGGAACCTGTGAACCGCGCAGTGCCTCAACCGCCGCCTCGACCATGGAGTGATAGACGCACACAGCACCCACGGTGAGCGGCATGTCGGCAATGCCGAGCGCCGCCTTGATCGCCGGATCGAGCGGATTGAGCGCCTTGGCGCAAAGCCTGCGGACCCGGCCCGGGGTATCGTCGCCTTGCAGCGTGGTCAGGTCGATCATCGAAATGGCGCGCAGCATCCAGGCGACCTGCCATTCCTTCTTGACCGTGCGCCGCCCGCCCAGGCTCGTGGCCCGACGTTCGACCGCACTCATGTTGATGCGCTGGGCATCGACCAACGCCGGGTCGAACTGGATCCCGCTGTTGCGCAATCTGTGCGGAGTGACATCGTTCATCTTGCTGCGCCCAATTTGGGGATCAACCTTTCGAGCAGTGCCCGCAGTGGAATCGCAGCCCGCGCGCCTTCGCTCATCGTCTCTTCATGGGTCAGCGCACCGCCCTGCATCCCCGCGCCGAGGTTGGTAATGCTGGAGATGCCAAGCACGCGCAGGCCGGCATGGCGGGCTACGATACATTCGGGCACAGTCGACATGCCCACCGCATGCGCGCCCATACCGATCATCATGCGGATTTCCGCGGGCGTTTCGAAGTTCGGCCCCTTGACCATCAGATAGACCCCGCTGGTCAGGTCATCGACGTGTGCATCTGCGGCAGCTTTTTGCGCCAACTCGCGCAGATCGGCACTCCACGCGTCGGTCATGTCGGGAAAGCGCGGGCCAAGCCGGTCGTCATTCTCGCCAACCAGCGGATTGACGCCGGAAAAATTGATGTGATCCTCGATCAGCATAAGCCGTCCCGGGCCGACATCGGAGCGCAAGCTGCCCGCCGCATTGGTCAGGATCAAGATCTCGACACCTATCCCCGCCAGCGTTCGCACACCATAGCCCAGCTTCTCCGCTGGCTGGCCCTCATAGGCGTGAACGCGCCCCTGCAGGCAGGCGACCTCGACCCCACCCATGGAGCCGACGATCAGTTTGCCGTGATGACCTGACACGGTTGTCGTGGGGAAGCGCGGGATGGCAGAGTATTCGATTTCCATCGCGTCGCTCAGCGACGCCGCCAGATCGTTGAGCCCGCTGCCCAGCACCAGGCCGATCCGGGGTCGCCGCTCACCCAGACGGTCCTTGAGAAAGGCTGCGCTGGCTTGGATATCGTCAAACAGGGTCATTGCGCTCCCTTGCCGCAGACTGCGGCATAGACGCAAGGCTGCTCGAATGCATCGGCGCAATTTCGCGAAGCTGACGGTGCTGTCGAATGTTGTTTGGTAGCGGAGGAGGAACATCTGATGAACATCTACCTCTTTGATTTAGGTCTCTAATTTTGGTGTCAGTCCGAAAAATACCCCCACTGATACCCCCTGAAGCAAGGCTTTGCGCCAAGTCGTTGCCGTAGCGCGATTGACCGATCCCGAGCGTGATGAACTACTACGCAATTCGTGATTTCGAGCGGCAGAACTTGGGCCGGAATCAGACAGTCCGCAAATGGGTCGCGGTGTGCACCAAAAAGTCATTCCACTCGTTATCTGCCCGCGTTTGACAGTCCGCGGCAAAACTAGATTGGTGCGGCGCACCCTGGATTCTCGTGGCAGCTGTGGTCAATCCCGCAACCGAGCTTTGTGAGGGAGGTCACGGTTATTGTCCTCGATTCTTCACATAGAAGTTGCTTGGCCGAACGGTGGTCGATGCGATGACACCAGGTAGAGAATTCACCGATTCGCTTCGGGCCTGCAGCCCAGATTGAATATCGTACTTCATAAAGAGAGTTCGGATGTGGGAATATTACCCACATCAATCCGTTGTGTTTCCGACGGTTGCCGTTGGAGATGCAATGAAATGATTGAATCTGCAGACTTTCCAAGGAGTATTTCGGGAGCGCAAGCTGCGAGGCTGGGTGCCTTGATTGACGCGCATGCGGCGCGGGTCGGCGTTATCGGCCTCGGCTATGTCGGCCTGCCGCTCGCGATGGCTACCGCACGAGCAGGATTTCCTACCTCCGGCTTCGATATCGATCATGAAAAGGTCGCAGCGCTTGGCCAGGGCCAATCCTATATCGATGCCGTTCCTGCGACGTCGCTGGGCGAGGAAATTGCTGCGGGGAGATTTGGTGCGAGCGCGGACATGCGCCTGCTCGAGCGGTGCGATGTAATCGTCATTTGTGTCCCGACGCCACTGTCGCGCAATCGCGAGCCCAATCTTGCCTATGTCGAGGCAACCACGCGGCAGATCGCTGAGACGCTGCGGCGCGGCCAGCTTGTCGTGCTTGAATCCACCACCTGGCCCGGCACCACGGAGGAGGTGGTTATTCCGATCCTCGAGGAAACTGGCCTGATCTGCGGGAAAGACTTCTTTGTCGGCTTCTCACCCGAACGCGAGGATCCGGGGAATGCAAGTTTCCACACCCGCAACATTCCAAAGGTCGTGGCGGGGCATGGCGATGATGCGCGCCAGATGGTCGAGGCCTTCTACAGCGCGGTTGTCGCCAACACTGTCGCGGTGTCGACAACCGCGACTGCCGAAGCGGTCAAGATTACCGAAAACGTTTTCCGCGCGGTCAATGTCGCCTTGGTGAATGAACTCAAGGTCATCTACGAGGCGATGGGGATCGACATCTGGGAGGTGATCGATGCCGCCGCGACCAAGCCGTTTGGCTATATGCCCTTCTATCCGGGGCCGGGCCTCGGCGGGCACTGCATCCCGATCGATCCGTTCTACCTGACCTGGCGGGCACGCGAATTCGGAATTGCCACCCGCTTCATTGAGCTGGCTGGCGAGATCAACCATGCCATGCCCGGCTTTGTCGTGGCCCGGTTGGAAGAGGCGCTCGATCGGCATTGCGGCAAAGCGCTTAGCCGCGCACGCGTGCTCCTTGTCGGCATGGCCTACAAGAAGAACGTGTCCGACATGCGCGAAAGTCCCTCGCTCGAACTGATGGAACGGGTGACGCGACGCGGCTGCTCGGTGGACTACCACGATCCGCACGTCCCAGAAGTTCCGCCGACACGCGAATACACAGTGCTGGCCGGGCGCAGGTCGGTAAGCCTTGATCGCCTTGACGACTATGATGCGGTCCTGATCGCGACCGATCACGACACGATCGACTATGGTGCAATCGCAGACAGCGCGCGGCTGGTGGTGGATACGCGGAACGCAATGGAGCGGCGCGGGCTGGTCGTCCGCCAACTGGTCAAAGCCTGACGCAGACCATTCCGTTCAGAAGTTCTTGGCAATCTTGAGCTCGGCGAGCCAGGCGCGTTCGCCGTCGAGCGTGCCGAATGCGGGCCCCGCCTCGAACACGCCGCCTGTCAATTCAAAGTCCCACCCGCTCGTCGGGCGGAAGCTTGCGATCAAATTCACCTCCTGTCCAAGTCGCGGCGAAATGCCGTCTGGCTCGATATCGAGCCGCGAACCCGAGATTTCGGGCAATGCGGTGACCTGGTGATAACGGTGCCAAACCGCCTCCAACCAGCCGTCCTCAACCGGCTCCACACCCAATGCCGCAGTCAGCACCTTTAGGTTGCTGAGATCGGGCCGAAGCACTTCGCCATAATAACGAAAGCGGCTGTTGCCGCGGAATTTGCCATTGTTCCCATGTAGTTCGGTCTGACGGAACGGCGTATCGCCGCCCGATCCGCGTGCGTGGCTGACAGTGAGATAGGGCTCGGCAGGGACGGGAAGTTCAAAGCTTGCGCCGATGTCGTAGGCCCAGCCGCTAACGCGCTGGCGCGGGGCACCGACAATCTGTTCGGTGCCGCTAGTTAGCTCGACAGTCTGATAGGCAATTTCATGTCCACGTACCCGTGCAATGTCGCCCCAATAGTAGATTTTGCCGGGGAATTTCGCTTTGACTCGTCCTCGAACCCGCAATCCCAGCCAGGTTGCGTCCAGCTCACTTTTATCCAGCAAATCCGGCTCGACAATCGCACCAGGCACGTATTCCGATGACCTGTCACTCTGATCGAGCGCAAACAGCTGGATTTGCTGTCGCTCAGCCCAATCCCATTTCACGCTGCCAAGCTTGCGCACAATGCCGCGATCTTCTGGATCGCGCCCGCCCAGCGTCGAATAATTGCCCAACTCGCGACCGATCCCGGCAAATGCGGTCACGCGGTCGCCAAAATAGTGCAGGCGAACCATGTCCAGGTCTTCATCCCACCACCATTCACGGCGGTCCTGCAATTGCTGGCGACCGACCTGCAGAGCAAAGGGCGTTCCGCCAATCCGTGTTTTCAGCAGCCAGGCTTCACCCAGTTCTACCCCGACGTCGCTGTCGTCTACCCCGCGCTGGAAATCGTCAACCTCACCCACCACCTTACCCTTGGCGAAGGCGACCAGGTCGCTGCCAAGCTCCCAAATCAGCTCGAGCTTGCCCTCTGGATTCAGAGACGTGTCGGTATCGCCGGCCTCGGTGCCAAGTGCGTAGTTGCTCTTGTATTTGACCCCAACTTCGACTTCGCCGCCGATCACCAGATCGCTTCCCAACAGCTTGACGCGGAGCTGCTCTTCGGGCCGCCGGTCGTCGTCCGACACCCCCAGTTCGCGCGCAATTTGAGCCGCATTCATTTGGCTGGGTCTTGGTTCATCGTCTTGAGCCAGTGCCGCGGTCGAGCAAAGCAGGGAGACTGCGATGGGTATGGCTGTGCGTATCATGGGCGTCCTTTCGCGATCCAATGGCGCATGGGACGGACCGAGATTGCCGAACTGGCAGCAATCACATCGAGCGCCCCACCGAGCTCGGCTCGGGCTGCGTCATCCATCGCTTCGTGGTGGAGCATGATCCCAATTGGCCCATCTGCTTTGGCAAATTGTTCGACCAGGCCCGCTTCAAGCCGCTCCTCGCGACGGTGTCGTTCCCAATCGAATGTCACCGGAAGTTGAGCGGTTGGCGTTTCTCTCGAACGGCGCGACCGGTCGGCAGAGAACAGGGCAAATCCGTGTTCGCCCAGGGCATCGACGAGTTCGTCAGAGCAGCGGTTCCAAGGCGGCGTGAAGATTGGATCGATTACTTCGAGCAAACTTGCCAGCCGCTCGCGCCCGGCAATAACGTCGGCAATCTGGGAAGTAGCGGGCCGCGACGGCCCAAATTCGCATTTGCGCCTCTCCTCCGGTTCATAATTGAGGTGGGCATAACCGTGCTGGTGCAGACCGATTCCGCCATGGCATTCCCGCCGAGATGCCAGATTTCGAGCCGATACCTTGCCCAAGGCGGCAGGTATCACCGCCAGGTCGATCGGCAGACCGCGATCTTCGAACAGATCAAGCAGCGCGTGCAGTTCGGGATCGGCCCAACCGGCATCGTCGTCGCGGAAGAACACTTCTACCGGCGATTCAAGCGCCTCGATTGTCGCCGCCAGGCCCTTCATGCCGCAAGCTCCGCGATAAAGGCTGCGCTGCATTGCGCACCGCGCATATCAAGAGCGCGTTTGCCGCTCGGCTCCTTCAATTCGAGTAACAATTCGGCCAGCCGCTCGCCCGACAAGCCTTGCTCGGGTGCCCAGTTTGCCAAATCCATGTTTGTGAGCTGCCGCGCCCGCGCAGTCTGTTCGCTTTCCTGCCCGCGGGAAAAAGGCACAAACAACACTGGTTTGCGCGCCTGCAATATCTCCAGCGCGCTGTTGTAGCCGCATTGGCTCACAACCCTCCCAGCCTGCTGGAGCAAGGGCTGGAGCGATGGGACGGCACGCACCAGGGTAAGCCAAGGAGCGTCCCGCGCCTTGTCACAAATTGCCTGCCAATCCTCATCTGGAAGCAGTGGCCCGGCGACCATGACCATTGGCCAGCCGCGCTCTTCCCAGAGGATCGACTGCGCGGCGATGGCAGCTTCGTAAAGCCCGCGGCCAACCACGCCACCGCCCGCAGTAACGAGGGTCACGCCCTGCGGCACGGAGCTCTCCAACGAAATGGTGCGGGTGACGAAACCGGTGTGCTGGACTGGAATACGCAATGGGTCATTGGGCCGAAAACTTTCGGCCAGGCAGAAAATGCGCTCATCCGAATGGACCAACACCGCATCAAATGTGGCGTTGAGCTTGTCCGCCGCACGTTGGTCGTGCCGCTCCTGATCGACCCGCCCAGTCACCAGCAGGTCCCGCACGCTGCAAACGATCTTGCCGCCCTGTTCGCGGACCCTGGCGATCAAAGGATCGATTTCCGCGGCAAACTTCTTGCGCCCGAACGGATAGAGTTCGATCAGCAAGGCTGCGACCGGGCCTTCCCCTGCAGCTGCCAACATCCGGTCACGTCGTTCGGCGATCAATTGCTCGACCGCGCCCTTGCCCGAAAGCGAACCGTCCTCCTCCATCCGTAGGGGCGGGAGATGGACGAAACGGATCGCCCGCGGCAGGGCCACCGCCATCGGCACCGGTCCACCGTTGAAGAAAATCACCTCGAAGCGTTCGACCAGCGCTTCGGCCAGTGCCAGCGAGCGCATGAAATGGCCAAGGCCAAGCGAATGCTGGCAATAGAGGAGCAGGCGCGGCTTCATACCAGCTCCCTCGACTGCACCGCCGCCGCCTGAAGAACCTCAAGGCAGCGCTCAGCTGCATCGAGCCGGATCGAGCAGAGCAGGCGGAGCGCCTTGGCTAAATGCTTGTGCAGCTGATAGGCCTGGAACAGCCGCGGATTGACGGGCCAATCTGCGGCAAAGCCCTCAAGATAGGCGTCCGCAATCTCTCTAGCCCGTCGATCGCCCTCGAACTCCATCTCGGCGTAGAAGGTCGCCGCATCCAGCTCGGGATCGCCCCACCCAAAGCGGTCGAAGTCGACCAGATGCAGGCCTGAATCGTTGATCAGCCATTGATGAAGGTGCGGTGCCCCGTGAATTGGACGGTCGGCAGATCCCGGCGTTATGCTTTCCAGATTGCTTGTCAGCTCCGGCAAGTATTTGGCTGATTCCGGCAGCCGCTTGGCTATCCTCCGCGCATATTTGTGACTGCGCGCCATCTGCCAGCCATAGTCATAGCGCGCTGCAGGCCGGAGGCTGGAAGCAGCGAGCGAAGCATTGGCCACCCCCATACGCTTCGCCAGATCGACGCCCTCCGCCCCGAAGATCACGTCCGCGATTGACCGAGCCTTGATCGCGTGCATCGCAATGATACGCTGCCCGGGAAGCCAGCCTGCGGGCCGCGCCACCCCGAAATCCAGCTCACCGCGCTTCGACGCTGCCCACAGTTGGCGGGCATCGCGGACAATTGCTTCACCACGATCATCGGCCAGAGCCTTGCAATAGAGTTCGCGCGGCATGCCCAGCCGGAAAGTCAGCCGCTTGCCCGGGCGATAACGTACCGGGATCAAGCCCGGGCGCTTGCTGGCGATATTGCGCATTTGCGGCAGCGTTGGATCATTGCGCCAGCCATCCACCGCGCTTTCGACAAGGCGCGCCAGTTGCTGGGCCTGATCGTCACCGATTGTGAGCGCAGCAATCTCATTCGCGCCCGAAATTCGTTCGTAAAGCAGTGTTGCATTGCCTCTGTGATCGGTCCTCCCATAGCTCCGCTGCCAGCCGATCGGATCACCCAGCAGGGTCGGTATCGGGTCCTCGTGAACCAGCAGTTCGAGCAATGACTGGCTCATGACTCGCCTCCTGCCATTGCTGTTTCGGTGCGGTGCGAGCTTCCGATCACCAGTTCCTGATCAACCAGCCCTTCGGGCAGCGGCTGATGTGAAATGACCAGGATGGTCCTCTCACCTTTCTCTCGATGCAGCGCGCCAAGGATGATGTCAGCCGATCGGTGATCGACATTCGCCAGCGGCTCGTCGAGCAACAGAACCGGACGGTCCGCCAATAACGCACGTGCTAGTGAAAGCCGTGCCTGTTCGCCGCCCGAAAACCCACCGCCGCCTTCGCCCAGTGCGGCATCGAGCCCTCCGCGCAAGCGTATCAACTTGTCGAGCGCGACCGCTTCCAAAACACGCCAGCATGCGTCCTCGCGAATTTGTGCGTTACCCAGCATCAGCCAATCGCGCACCGTTCCGGCGAGCAGTGGCGGCGATTGCGGTGCGATAGCAAATTGCCGTCTCAGCGCGTCAATTTCCCAATCGTGATACGAAGTGTCGTCAAGCGAGATAGTTCCGGAAACAGGGTCAAACAGCCGGGTCAGTAGCGCGAACAGTGTGCTTTTCCCGGCGCCGCTTGGCCCGGTGACGGAGACGAATGAGCCGCAGGGGATCGCTACCTGTCCGATGGCAATTTCCCGCCCGGATTGATAGGTGAAAGACACATCATCGAGCCGGATTGATCCCCGCGCCCTGCCTTTCACGAAGTTGCCGCTACGATCGAGCATGTCAGCGCGATCGAGCAATTCCGCCAGACGCCCTGCGCGACTGGTCGCGCCGGTAACCGCAGAAGCCAGGTCGTTGATCTTCTCCAGCGGCTTCAGCATCTGGTTGAGATAGAGGACGCAGATGGCCAACCCACCTGCGCTGATTGCGCCTTGCAAGGCCAGCGCAGCACCCACTCCGACAATCAGCGCCAGTGCCAACCCATTTGCAATCTGCATGATCCGTTCGAGTCTTACGGCAACTGTGGTCTCTTCGACTCCGGTGGCCAGCGCTGCATCGCTCGTGCTGGCAAATGCGGCCCGAATTTCACCTTCACTACCCGATGCCTGGACAAAGTCGAGCAGGCGCAAGATCTCTTGGGCGCTGGCAGCAACCTTTCCTTCCTGCCTACGCTTGGCGCGAGCAGCCCGTGACAAAGGTCGTGCAGCAACCCGCATGATCGCGGCAAGTATGATTGCAATGCCCACCCCCAATAGCCCCAGCAACGGATCGACCCAGGTCATCGCTGCCAGCGCCATCAGAAATGTCAGAAAATGACGCAGGATGGCGGGGCCGGTCTTGGCGAACAGCCGTGCAACATTCTGGCTGTCATCAACCAAACGCAATGCCAACTCCCCCTGACGATCCTCGCCGCGGCACAGCGGGGTGAGGAGCATGAACCGTTCAAGACAAGCCATGCGGATCGCGCGTGTCATTCGCTCCCGTGCGCGTGCGCTCAAGACCTTCTCAAGCGCCGAGAATAGCGCAGCTAGCGTAGCCAAAAGGGCCGCCGCCACTGCCAGAATGGTGGCAGCAGCAGGCGGCGAGGTGCCCGGCGGCAAGAATCCGGGAGTCTTGCCTGCCAGGAGCTCGTCGATCACCAGCTTCAGCGGGATCGGTGCGAGGACAGCAAAGCCGCTTGTAAGCAGAGCGGCAACAAAGATCGCGGCTGCCAATCGCGCCTGCCCCTTCGCAAATGGCCAGAATCGGCGGCACGTATCGGCAAGTGTGAAGGCGCGTTCAGTCATTGGCTCCACCGATTTCTGTCAACGCGCGCATGGCGAGGCCAAGCAACTGCATCGGCATGGCCTTGCTGTTTGCCTTCAGCCTCGTTCCGCAACGATAAAGTCGCTCGGCGATGAGGCAGGCGGCGAAATTCCACAGGAAGTCGGAAGCCTCGATTGCATCTCGTGCAGTGGCCGCAAATTGCAGCTCTTCAACGATCCGCCAGATCTCGTCTGCCGACATTCCCGTCGCGAGCATCTTTTGGGCAAAGGCTGCTGCAAGGCTAGCGTGATCAAGCGCCGCTGGCGCCAATGCGCAGGTGTCGAGATCGATCAGCGCAAAGCTTTCGCCGTCCCATAGGAGATTGGCCGGATGGAGGTCGCAGTGGCTCAGCACCAGTCGCGAATCTGGTTTGGCGACCGCCAGCAATCGCGACATGACGATCGCCAGATCGGGCGAGAGGGCTGGAAATGCAGATCTTATCCTGACTGCTCGCCACTCGATTCGACCCAGCGTCGATTGGGGTGTTTGCAGTTCGATTTGGGCGGGAGGCGAGAGCCCGTGGAATGCGGCAATGGCGCTGGCGAGGCGATCGGCCCAATGCGCTGGACCGGAGCATAGATCAGCGACCGAGAGTGCATCACCTTTGACAGCCGCCTGCCACATGATCCGGTTGGTTGCGTCATATTCAATCACCGGGGCGAGTCGAAGTCCGACCAGATCCTGTTTGATGGCCCCTATTGCGACCTTCGCTGCAGCCAAGCAGCGGTCATCGACGCGCGCCTTGCCGAATATCGCTCCCTTGGG
Source organism: Alphaproteobacteria bacterium (assembly GCA_006226465.1). Taxonomy (GTDB): domain Bacteria; phylum Pseudomonadota; class Alphaproteobacteria; order Sphingomonadales; family Sphingomonadaceae; genus Erythrobacter. Next base: position 27,346 of record SBHJ01000198.1, read on the forward strand.
ACCATCAACCCTGATCGTGCACCCCTGCTCGGGGACATAGTGGACGACTTCTATATCGGTCCCAAACGACTTCGCCTGCTCCAAAAGCCGCGCAATCCCTATGACCTTGCGATCATTGGGAAAGAACCAGGCCGAGCCGGACAGGGCTTCGCTTTGCAGGAGCGGCGGGCCAAAAGCAGGAGTATCTTCGCTATTCCCGTCAACGACAGACAAGTGACCCCGCTTGCCACCCGGCCAAAGCGTCAGCATCAACCGTTGATCAATCAGATTGCCGTCAATAGCTTCGCCCAGCAAACGCAGTCCCAGTAACGCCTTGCGGCCCGGCTTGAGTCGGACCCGTTCAAGCTCTGCTACCAGTCGCTTTGCCGGGAACCCCGCGCCAGCCAATTCATCACGCAAGGCGGACGCCGCGTATTCGCAGTCGAGCGCTTGGTGCAGCGAAGGAAACACCGGATCCGTCGTGATTTGGGCGGGCATCAACATGGCTACCGCCCCCTCGCACCTGGCAATTCGGCCACATATGGAATGCTGAAATACTCACCATTCACCGTGAAGCCATTGGCTTCACAATTGAACTTTAATGACCTCGAAGCGAGCCCACCGGGTAAGAGCAGTGTACCGAACCAGGAAGATTGCGCGGTTTGGGCCGCTACAATGCGCGGAGCGGCGAGTTTCATGCCGTATGTTGGCGCGACCCAGCCCTGCTCAAGTTCAATTTGCGGATTGTGGCTGCTAGCGACAATCATCGCCAAATCCGGCATTTCGATCCGGCCAAATCCACTTGTGGATTGGGGAGCCCGGACGTGATCTTGAGCCTCTGGAGCAAGCTGGAACAGCGCCTCATAGAGGTTCTCCTCCAATCCCTCGAGCCGGTCGTGAACCAGCCACCAGCCGTGGTCATGCGAGATGATCGATCGCTGGTGCACCACCGCATATTCGTGACTTGCGGCGCTTGCCTGTACGATCCGACAATGCCCTAGGTCGTGATAGGCCAGCAATTCGGCCACCGGGGCAGGCCCGTTAATCTTCATTCGCTTGGGGCCCTGGCGATAGAGCGTCTGCTCGCATCGATTGACCTGCACCAGGTTATGCGCGCGTGTGCGGCGGAATTCGGCGCGCCAATTGGTCTCGCCGCCCTCGTGATAGGTGTAGCGACCGGGATCAACGATCAATGAGCGTCCGCAAGCAGCAAATTCGAACGAAAGGCAATCAAGGTGTCCGTGGTTACCCGCACCGATGTCGCCGCAATCAAACGCCAGATAGCCGCCATCGCGATGGCCCAATACCGCCCGCCGATCGCGCATCACTGCATAGCCGCCGGCCGGGAACAGTTCGACCAGTTTGGATGCCTTGCCCAACCCCAGCATGGCTCGATAATCGCCCGTGTCACCATCGCTCAGCGCCGGGATGTGGCCATCAGGCTTGTGCAAGACGCGGGCGAAATGGCTGGCCCGGGCAACGATCGCGCGTAGCTCCGACGGCACCGGCAGGCCATTGTCATCGGCCAGCTCGATCGCTTCGCAGAAGTTGCGCAAGGCGATGCAGTGGTAGTGCGATGACAGTTCGATATGGACACCATCCGACAGGAAATCGCTTCGTGCGTTGGCGAGCAGCTCATCCATCGCGAAATCGGTCAATCCGGCTTCGCCGAGCCATACCCCCGCGATGTAGATCGCGAACAGTTCGAGCGTGCGATGGTTGCGCTTGGCATGAAGATTGGCCTGCAGCCACTCTACTTGGTGACGGAGCGACGTGGCCATAGCGGCGCTCAACTTCGGTCGTGCAGTTCCCAGCAGCGAAAGCGCATAGACCCAGTTGCGTATCCGCCGCCCGGTTACATCGGCGGCAATGAAGCCGGGCGGGATCTCACCAATCCACTGTGCGATGTGAGTTTCCAGCAGGTCGAGGTGACGCGCTTCACCGGTTTGGAGCCAGCGCTGCACCAGGATTGGCGCATGGTGGAATTTGTGGAGCACAATGTGCCATTCGAGATCGTCAGAGGGGTTCGTGACCCAGTCAATCGAATGAGTTTCGCCGCCCGTAGTGAAGTGCCCGCAGTACCACTCCTCGACTGCCTCGGCATTGTCGAATTCCGGTTCGAAACGAACGCGGATTGCCGGAATGCCTTGCGACTCAAACTGGGTTGGGCAGGCGGGCTTCATTCCGCCGCCTCTCGCCAGATGGTGCCCTCGAACAGATCATTCAGGTCATGGATCGTTTTCGAAGCATCGAATACCTCCGCGATCCGTGCGGTGGCCGCCTGGCCAAGCCGCCGCCTAAGTAGATCGTCATCGGCGAGGCGCGCCAAGGCATCGGCTAGCTCCGAGCTGTCCTCGGGGGTGACCAACAATCCGTTCACATCGTGGTCGACGATTTCCGGAATGCCTGAAACATCGGTTGAGACGACGGCAAGGCCAGTCGCCATCGCCTCGGCCAGCACATTGGGGATGCCATCGCGATCACCACTGTCGTCGATCCGGCACGGCAGTACGAAGACATCGCTGGCGTGATAGGCGCTGCGTAGCGCATCGCGCGAAAGCGGTGGCTCGATCGCGAAATGGTCGCCCAATTCAAGCGCTGCGGCCAAGGCTTCCAGGGCTTGGGTCGCAGGGCCATTTTCCCCGATCAACCGGCAGGTGAAGGCGATCTTGCGACGCTTGAGCTCGGCCAGCGACCGCAGCAGCAGATCAAAGCCCTTCTTCTCAACGTGCCGCCCCACAGCGAGGATACGCAGCGCTTCGTGCCGCTCACGCTTGGCCGGATGGAAGAAGCTGGTGTCGAGGCCGTGGTACACCGTGTGGAGTTTGGCAGGTTCCTCGACCCGCTCAGCCATGTGCTCGTGATTGGCCGCAGTGCAGGTTGTGACGAAGCGCGCCGCATCGACCTTGCGCGAGAGTAAGTCGGCCGGATTGTGCCTTGCCTGATAGATATCCTTGGCATGCGCCGTGAAGCTGAACGGCACACCGGCCATATCCGCTGCGAGCCAGGTAATCGTGGTCGCACTGTGGCAGAAATGGCCGTGGAGATGCGTTACTCCGGCGCGGCCAACGGCCTCGGCCACAGCACCGGCTTGCGCGAATTGCTTCAGATAGCTGCGCTTGAACCTGCGTCCATCCTGGTGGCGATATTGCCTCGCAAATCGCAGGGCGCAAAGAAGCGCCTTGCTCCATCCACGCGGATTGCGGCGCATCAACCGCCAATGCACGGGCGCGTAAGCAGGGAGCGCAACGCGCAGCCAACCAACAAGGCTGCTCTTGCTGACCGATCCCGGTGCAGGGAGGTAGGCAAGCGGCGAATTGAGGCGCGCGAGGACAGGGGCAGCGAGGTCGTCCCCGCGCGCACCAGCAAACAGCGTCAGCTGCTTGCCGAGCTGTTCGAGGCCAAGGACCTCATTGCTGATGAAGCTTTCAGAAAGTCGCGGAAAGCCTTTGACGAAGTAGCCGATATTATCGCCACCCTCACCGGTCGCGCTGAGCAGCAGTCGGTCCAGTGCCGCAATATCCTTACCCGAGCCGAACGCATCGCGGACGAACCCTTGAGCATTCCCTGCGAGCGAAGCGCGATATTCTGGAGCCTCCAGAAGCTTGGCAATTGCGCTGGCAAGCTCAATCGGATTCTCGGGCTCGACCACCAATCCGTTGCCGCCATGGTGGAGCACCTCAGGCACCCCTGAGACATTGGTCGAGACGACCGGCACGCCGGCTGCCATCGCCTCAAGGATCGCGTTGGGAATTCCGTCGCGGTCACCATCGGGATCAATCCGGCACGGGAGTGCGAACACGGTCGCCGCCGCCAGCCGCGCGCGGACATATTCGTGGGACTGCTTGCCTGATAAAATTACGTGATCGGCAATCCCGAGATTGGCTGCGAGCGCGCGCAATCTTGGCTCTTCGGGGCCGTAGCCGATGATTTCACACACAAACCTTCGACCGTCGTTCGCAAGCTCGGCGCAAGCACGCAAAAGCAGGTCAAAACCCTTCTTGGTGCGGAGCCGCCCCACCGAAAGGATCAGCGGCAGATCGCACTCCTTGCGCTCGTGTTCAAGAAAGCGGTCGCAATCGATCCCGTGATAAAGCTTTGCGACCGGTACGCCGGGTGCAACGTCACGCAGATACTCCGCATTGTGGCTGGTGCAGGTGGCGATGAAACGCGCGTCGCGCATGACCCTGGCCAGTCTGCGTCGATCCGACGTGTAAATGTCCTTGGCATGGGCAGAGATGCTGAAACCGATCCCGCATTTGTGCGCCGCCTGCTGGGCGATCTCCGATGGACGGCCGGCGAAGTGCGAATGGATATGGGCAATCCCCATAGCCGCGCAGAACCGTGCAAGATCGGCTTCCGGCCTCTTCCAATTGAGCTGGATGACGGGCGCCTTGACTTTGGCCACGTCCGGATGGCGAATGGTATCGGTCGGCGGCTCAAGCGTAAAGATTGTGATTGGCCAACCCAGCTCTTCCAGGGCGAGGATTTCGCCCAGGATGAAGGTCTCCGACAGCTTGGGGAACCGCTTGACCAGGACTGCTATCTGCTTCCGCTTAGTCACAGCACCTGCTCCAGCCGCTGGGCGACTTCCTGAGCGCGCTTGCCGAGAGCCAGCTCACAGATCCGTTCGAGCCCATTGAACTTGAGGCGTGCGGCGTGGCTCGAATGGATGTTCGAACGATCGAGCTCGATCTGGATCGATTGCCGCAGGACTGCAGGCGACAGGTCCTCCATCGGAATCATCGAGAGTAGGCCCAGGCGCGACATGCCTTCGGCTCGGATGCGTTGTTCGCGCACTGGTTCGGACCGCGGCACCACTATGGCTCGCTTGCGATAGCTCAGAATCTCGCAAACAGTATTGTAACCGCCCATCGAGACAACAACGTCTGCGGCAGTCAGTTCCGCGCCCATATTGTCAGAGAAATCGAGCCACTCGGTATCAGCGATCTGGGCTGCAGCGACCGATAGGCGACGCCGCTCGACTTCGGCCATCTCCGGCCCGCCAATAACTCTGCACTCATAGTCACGCTCTGCACCGGCCTGAACCAGCGCACCCAGGGCAGCCTCGATCAGCGCAACGCCGTCCTGTCCCCCGCCCGCATGGACCAGCACCCGCATCTTGCCATCCACATTGGCTGGGCGCTTGGTATGCCCTGCCTCGGCGCGATTGATATATCCGCAATAGTGCAGCTTGCAGCGTGTGCTGTCAGGGAAACGATAGGCTTCGGCGAGGTCGAATATCTGTGGCTCGCCCACTACCAGGATGGAATCATAGCAGCGATCAATTACGCCGTGATAGTCGTTGGCTTCCCATACACTGCGGGTTGCCTGTGGCGTGTCGAGGATGTCGCGCAGCAGCAGGTGCATCCGAGGCCGGTCGGCGCGGCGTGTCATCAATTCCAACATGGGCGCAAGTTCGCCGGCCACACCCAGCGGCTTCTTGTCCACCAGCACAATGTCCGGATTGAATTCGCTGGCAGCAGCCATGATCACGCTCGCGCGCATACGCACCGCGTCGCCGAAATCCATGTCGAGGTGCTTGACCCCATACTCACCCTTGGTGTCGCGGGCGAGGCACGGCAGCTTCACATAGTCAATCCGTTCAGCCAGCCGGAATGCATGCAGCATGGGTGATCCGGTGACCAAAAGCACCGAGCTCGCCGGGTCATGCGCCACGAGCGCTTCAGAAATTCGCAGCATCCGGCGGATATTTCCGAGCCCGAATGTGTCATGCGAATAGACGAGGATGCGTGCCATGCTGCTCTCCCGGATGGGCTCCGCTTTTGCGGGTTCCAGGAAGCTAACGGGCCATTTGCCTGCTTATTCCGCCAGTCATGGGAAATTTTTTCGCTTGAAGAAATGGCGCATCCAACAGCAACGCCCCGCCTGGTACCAGACGGGGCGCTTAGCCAGCTTGAATGCCTGCTATCAGAAGCGCGCGGTAATCGTCGCACCGCCGAACAGATCGGCGCTGTTGTCGTTGAGTCCGGTCCCCAGATAGGTCGTAAGGCTCAGCGTGCGGCTGATCCGGAAGTTGGCCCATCCGGTCACCTCGCTGCTCGCCCGACGGCCGTCAAAGGCGGACTGCTGCCAATCGTAATCAGCTCCGATATACACGCCCGTGCCCATCCGGCCGCTGATCCCGCCACTTGCACCCCAGGTCGAACGGATCGTCGAGCCTTCAGGCTTGCCGGCGAACTTGCGCCTGCCGCTGACGTAAAGCGACGCATTGCCAATGTCTTGGATCAGAGCGGCGGAGGCTGTCACATCGACTTCGCCCGTGCCCAAGCGTTTGCTACGCGAAGCGGTCGGCAGCTTCACTTTCACGCCCGGTTCGAAGTATGTCGATCCGCCCAGCGCAAATGAATAACTCATCGAGACATTGACGTCGCCGAAACCGTTGCGCCGATTGTCTGGTAGGCCAACACCGCTATCGTCCACCACATCGCCCAGTACCGGATCTTCAACTTCCACCTCGCTACCGCCACTGGAGCCTGAGCTACCTGAGCCGGAATTGGAGCCGGAACTACCCGATCCGGAGTTTGACCCTGAACTGCCGGAACCGGAATTCGAGGAATCTTCACCCGAACCACTTCCACCGCCCGAAAAATCGCGCCCTTCGGGTGTTGAGAGCAGCGAGCCTGGGCCGTCGATCCAGACGTAGGGCACTGAAACGCGGATCTTCAGGCCATCCTTCTTGTAGGTAAGGCTCATCGGGATAGCGACGACCTTTGTGTCTTCCAATTCACCGTATTCGCCACTTGAGAACGTCACCCCTGTGCTCAGGCGAAAATTACTTGGCATGACCTGTTGTCGGTCTTTTTCGGAATCCTGCGCCCATGCGGGCACCGATATGCAGGCCATACCCCCTGCAGTGATTGCGAGCAGGACTTTCCCATTGATTTTCATGATCTCGTCTCCCGGATTTGAATTTTGACTATTGTTTTATTTGCGCGTCAAGGCGCTTGCACAGGAACCCCGGCCGGAACCAGGTCCGGCCGGGGCGCCCTGCGACCGTCAGGGCTTAGTCGTGGCCCACCGGATCATCATTCTCGTGTCCATGGCGATGTTCGCCATCGTGGCCTTCGGTTCGATCATCATCTCGATGCCCGCTACGACCTTCGCGATCCTCTCGATCCTGCCTGTCTTCACGGTCTTCTCGATCCTGGCGGTCCTCACGATCGTGTCGGTCTTCGCGACCTCTTTCGCCGTGGCGGTCGGCTCGATCTTCCCGGTTCGCGCGGTCCTCGCGATCTTGCCGATCGGCACGATCTGCCCGGTCAGCACGATCGCTTCGATCTTCGCGATCTCTGCCGCCGTGCCAAGCAATGGCCGGACTGGTAAGCGAGATCGTTGCGAGGCCAGAGAGGAAGGCCAGCGCAAGTTTCTTACTGGATTGCATTGAATTTTCCTTCATTGAAATCTGTCGATTGACAGGCTGACAACGAAGTTGATCGGCGCTTATTCCACTGCGCTAAGATTATTTTTGCTTGGACTCCAGTCCTGCTGAATCAGCCGGGCTTCCCGCTTTGCGTCGAATGGGTCGCTAGCGCCGAGCCGATCGTAAACCGCATCAAGGGTGGCGTCCTCGACGCCGGATGCCAAGGCAATCTCATTTGGATCGGCGAGTTCGGTTGCTCCACGTTCCAATGCCTCGACCTGCCATGATCCGCTGCGCCGGCATGCGATGCCTGCTCCACCGGCAGCTGCTTCACGCGCAATCGAGAATTCGCGACAGTAGCTGCCGTCGCTCGCAACAAAGGTGAGTAGCGGCGTTAGCCGCGACCCATTGTCCATAGCTGCAAACTGCCCTGATGGCGTATTTTCCAACGCACGGTCGAACGAATTCCCGCCCGGCCCAATGAACAATATGGCCAATGTGAGCGAGGCTGCGATCGCCCCGCCGACAGGCAGCGCCCAACGCGTACGGAACGGCGGATTGTCGTTGGCCACCCGGGCCGATCGTCGGTGCGCATCAAGATCGACCGGCTTCTCGACCTTGTCCGGCAGCAGGCCCATCCGAGCCAACAGCGCGTCATCGGCCACTACCTGCATTGGCGCGCCGAATGCCTCGCGTAGCAGCGTATCATTCGCCATCAGGCGTTCGAGCTCTCCTGCCAGCTCACTATCGGTTTCGAGTTCAGCTTCGAATGCGGCCAGCTCCGATCCTTCGAGCGCACCGTCGATGAATGCCGCAATACGTTCGTCCCTAGTCAGGTTTCCGGTCATTGCACCGTCTCCCCATTTACAGCCTTATCAATGGCGCGACGCGCGCGGGCTATGCGGCTCATGACCGTTCCAATCGGAATATCGAGTGTGGTCGCTGCATCCCTGTAGCTCATGCCATCCAGCACCACGAGCGCCATCAGCACGCGTTGCTCTTCGGGCAAAGCCGCCATAGCGGTCTGTGCCCGTTCAAGGTCGGAGCGTCCTTCGACCAATTGCAGCCCGTCTTCGCCGCGCAGGCCATAGGCCTCGTCCACGTCAATCTCGACCCCGCGCGTCTGCAGGCGCCTGGCCTGGTCGATGTGTATATTCTGGGCGATACGATACATCCAACTGTCCAATCTCGTTCCTGTTTGGAACTGCTCGGAACGTGATAGTGCACGTTCGATCGCTGCCTGGCACAGATCGTCACCCTTGTCCGCATCCCGCGCCAACGCCATGCAGAAACGGCGCAATCGGGGAAGGAGGGCAACGATCTGCTCGCGCAAGTCGGTCGTATCCGGCCGGCTATCTCGTTCCATTCCACTCCCCACAAACGGATCGAAGAGCCGGTTATTCCCGCCGGGGCGCAATAATTCAATGGGTCTGCCGAATTCCTCGGCGGAAATGGAATATTGCAATTGTTTGTGCGTTCATATTCCATGTTCTAGTTTGAATGCGGGTTTGAAATATGGGTGACCTACGATCTTCTCCTCGCCGGATGGTAACGGCCGCCGCATGCATGGCCCTGCTGCTCGGTTGGCCGGGCACAGCTACGGCGTGGCTGGCATCCGGTAGTGGCAAGGATGCTGCTGAGGATACGGCAGACCGCCTCGACCGGGTTGATCGGGACACCCAACGCGCGTTGGAACAAGCGGATCGCGACACATCGCGCCTGGCCGAACGCGCAGCTCGCGATGAAGCCCGTTATGTCGAGGACCGTGCCGAGATTCTGGCCAAGACCGCCGATGATCCCGTGCGGCAACAACAGGAACTTGCCAAGCTTGAGGCTGACCGCATTGAGGACCAGGCCAAAATCCAGGAAGAGGCCGCAAAGATTGCAGAAGAGCTCTCCGAAGAACTTCATGAGATCAACGAAGATGCGGGCGAGCACGCGGTCGAATTCGGCGATAGCACCGAGATGCGCAATCTGGCAGAGCGTGAGAATCCAGAATTCGACGAAAGCGGGTTCCCCGTTCGCCAGGGCGAGATCGTGGGGCTCAACCTCGGAGAAGGTGGGGTCGGCACACTCCAATCAAAAGGCTTCACAGTTATTGCGACGCATGACCTGCCCGCCTTGCAGAGCCGTGTAACACGGCTTTCTGCGCCGGTGGGCCTGGATGCAGGGATGGCATTGGCGAAAGCCCGGAACGCCCTGCCCAACGCAACTCTGGACTACACTCACTACTACGCGATGCAGTTCTCTTCTGCCGGTGCGGCAGAGAAGGATCGAAACGCGAGTCTGCCGCGAAAAAAAGGTAAGCTCACCATCGGCATGATCGACACCGGTGTTGTGAGCCATTCCGCCTTGCGCGGCGCGTCGATCGAATCCCGGAATTTCGGCAGCGTCGAAGGAGCAGCAACAAAGACGCATGGCACCGCCGTTGCCTCGATCCTGGTCAGCGAGGGTTCGAACAAGCTGTACGTCGCCAATATTTTCCGTGGCAGTTCCAGCCAGCCCTTCACTTCTGCAGATGCGATTGTCGATGCGCTCGACTGGATGGTCGCGAACAAGGTTCCGGTAGTGAACATGAGTCTTTCCGGCCCTCGTAATGCCATCCTGGACCGGCTCGTGGAGCAATCGGTAGGTCGCGGAACAATGATTGTTGCAGCCGCGGGCAATGGCGGCCCGACCGCACCGCCGGCCTATCCCGCTGCCTTGAGATCGGTAGTGGCTGTGACGGCAGTCGATCACGAAAACCGGGTCTACCGCTACGCCAATCAGGGCCGCTACATCACCGTTGCGGCGCGAGGGGTTGGCGAGGCGGCGGCGGACAGTCGCGGCGGGATTGGACAATTCTCCGGCACCAGCTTTGCCACTCCGCATGTCAGCGCGTGGATGGCGCGGTGCCTGACCCGTAGCAGCCCACTAACTTGCGGGCGCAAGCTGAGAACATCGGCGCGCGATCTTGGTGCGCCGGGTTATGACCCGGTGTATGGTTACGGGCTGGTGGACTAGTTCGATGCACTAGTCTCTGTGGTGATGCACTGAACAGGCGCTTTCAATTGAAGCGCAAGTTCGCTTCGAGGTGCCAGGCCTTGGTCGAGTGAGCGCTTGATTACCAAAGCAGAACCAACGTTCATGTTAGGTTGCTTACGCCGCGACCCATATGCCAACGATCGATCTAACGCTCAATGAGTTCGGTTGTGTGCCGCACCAAAGCGGTCTTTCCGCTTTACGCATATGAGGAGCCAGTTGAACATGTCCGGAGCGGGGGCGCAAAGCGGTCATTTTATACCAGGAACCCATGCCCACTTTCACCCCCACGCGGTTGCCCGTGTTCGGATCCCACGCAGGGACTCGAACGCAACGGTAAAATTGGGGCCTCTTGATTGATCCGTTTTCCAAGTCGCTTATATAAGCCGTTGCAGCTGAATGAAAATCCGCTTCTACCGCAAGTTCACGGGTGGGGGTATGACCCGATTCCACACAAGCCGAAAACACCCCCATCGATACCCCCACAAAGGCCCCGGCTTCAGGCGAACTCATGCGGACGCATACGGCCCCAAGCGGACTGGCGTGATAGAACGTCTATAATTAAAATCAGTTATTTAGGTCGAAAATCCGGACCCATACGAACACAAGCGAACCTATGCGGACGCTGTTTCCTGGTAGCGGAGGAGGGACTTACAAGTAACGAATAAATATCTGAAACATATTCGTAATTTTGCGTTAGTCTGCGGGAATACCCCCGTCGATACCCCCTGCGACCGAATTTTGCGTTAGGTCGTTACAGATGTGCGGTTAACCGCCTTCGGGCACGGGGAGCAGTCGATCGAATGCCGTCCATTCGTTCGAAACTGGACCGATTGAAGAATGTCCGGTTGTAGCGGTTCCTGGATAATGAGCCGTTGGTCGTCTCACGACCCAATATCGGACCTGATGCGCAATGGAGAAACGCTTCGCCTCGGTTGAGCCTTCGGCGTAAGCCCCCAAGAGCTGCGAACAGACGCTCCCGCGCATATCCTTGCGCGTCAGGACTGGTTCGCTGCCGGCTTTCTGGATCGTAGACTTGCGATCATATTAGCCAAACTCTGGCGCGCACGGCGAATGTCAGACGCTGCTGAATACGCAGCCGGGATTACCAACAAGGTGAGGAGCGTGGATGTCGTCAGGCCACTTTGTCCAAACGGCGCCAATCAAATCAGAGACTCACATTCTATTCCACACCAATTCTGGTTCGATAACAACACGCTTTCCAGCAAATTGTAGCTGACAACAAGGTATGACGCTTTACATTAATGGGTAAAACGATATTGTAGCAAATGGGATAGGGGCCTCTCCACAAACCCACCCACTGACTAGAGAGGTGGCCTCTCGGCCACCTCTCTTTTTAGCAGTGATGCGTGGAGTGCGCTCGCCCAAAAGGAATGATGGGGAGAGGGAAGCTCATGGCTAAAAAGATTTTCTGGCTTACGGGGGTTGCGCTTGTTGCCGTCTCGCATCAAGCGCGCGCGCAAGATGATCAAACGGGCAACGATAATGCGGCCAACAACGATAACGTAATTATCGTAACTGCGACGCGCCGAGCGTCGGACGTGCAGGATATTCCGATCGCTGTGACCGCGGTGACGCCGGCACAGCTTGATCAACAAGGTATCACCAATATCCAAACACTCGGCGCAGTTGCTCCGAGCTTCAACATACAGTCTTCGCAAACTGAATCACAAGGCACATCCATCCGCATTCGTGGTGTGGGGACGACGGGTAACAATATCGGCCTCGAAAGTGCGGTCGGCGTATTCATCGATGGTGTCTATCAGTCTCGGCCTGGCGTTGCGCTCGGTGAACTTGTCGATGTGGAGCAGGTCGAAGTCTTACGCGGTCCGCAAGGAACGCTCTTTGGGAGGAATACGACGGCAGGCGCACTCGTGGTGAGGAACAAGGCTCCGGAATTCGGCGGATTCGGCGCCTTTCTTAATGCCACTTATGGAAACTTTGACCTGTTTAATGTGCAGGGAGCGATCAACGCCCCGCTGGGCGAAACGGTAGCTGCACGCATTACTGGTTCTTATCGTGAGCGCGACGGCTTCCTGGATTCCGCAGTTCCCAACGTGCCCGACCAGAATGATCGGGACCGTTACTTGATCCGTGGCCAGCTCCTGTTTGAACCAACTGCCGATATTAGTTTCAGGCTGATTGGGGATTACCAAAAAACCGATGAGCGGTGCTGCGATGCAGTTGTTCTGACTCCTTCGGCCGTTCCCGTCGCGCCGGAGTTGACAGCAGCGCTTTTCCCGGGAGGTGTTCCAACCCCTCCAGGCACCAATCTTCGAGAATTCCCTTTCGAGATTGATCGCGTGTCGAATTCCCAGGGATTTCTCAACTCCGTCGAACAATGGGGTCTATCTGGAGAGCTGAACTGGGATCTTGGCGGAGCTGAGTTGACCGTAATAGGTTCCTATCGCGATTTTCGTGGCGAATCCACGCAAGATGACTTTCATGCCCTGAACACCTACTCTGTCGGCGGTGGTCCTGCTGCCCCCACCGGCACAACGCCAACGTTTGACGACATCAAAACTTGGACTGCCGAGGCCCGACTGCAAGGTTCAGCATTCGAAGGCGTCGTCGATTGGCTAGTGGGGGGGTTCTACTCCGATGAACAGATCGTCGAAGTGTTTCGCGCTGATTTCGGCCCGGACTACACGACAGCGTATGGCGAAACCATTTTTGGCAGCGGTCCGCTCCTCGCTGCGACTACCGCAGCCGGAAACTTCTTTCTAGGCGGGGGCAACAATCCGCTTGATTTTGTTCCCAGCAGTTCTGACGGCGCATTCGCGGAAAACCGCTTCGATCAGGACGGGACGTCGTTCTCTGTGTTCACGCACAACATCATCAACCTTACCGATGAGTTCAATATCACGCTCGGTGCGCGCTACGTCGATGACAAGAAGGACGGAAGCTTCAATCAGATCGATGCTTTCAATCCGGCGTGTGCTGCTAGCAACGCATATTCCATTCAGTATGCGTCTGATCCTGCTGGAACAATCGCCGCGCTCTCATCCATCCCGGGACTGCCTCCGGCACTCATAGCCGGATTGAGCAGCCCTGTCGTCGCGATAAGCGGCACAACGATCAACTGCTTCTTCATTGCGACGCCCGTTGCGACAACGGCTCCCGGCGTGCTGCCCACACTCGTTGATGTGCTGCCGAGGGAGTTCGATCAAACTTTCGAAGACGACGAGTTTATCTATACGATCCAAGCCGGATGGGAACCGAATCCTGATTTATTGATCTACGCCGGGTTTACCCACGGTTACAAAGCTGGCGGTTTCAACCTCGACCCACAAGCTAATGCCGTAAGGACAGGTAGCGACCCGCAATTTGCTTCGGAAGAAATCGATGCTTACGAATTGGGGATCAAGTCGACGTTGCTGAATGGCAGGGTACGCGCCAACCTTGCGCTCTTTTATTCTGATCTCGCGGATTTTCAGGTGCTTGAGTTTACCGGCACGCAGTTTGAGACATTCAACGTCGACGATGTTACTTCAAAAGGCTTTGAATTGGAGGTATTCGCGCAGTGGAGCGATTATATCAGCAATTCATTCGCAGTTACCTACACCGATGCCGGCTATGGCGATGAATGTGATCGCGGTGGAACGATCAGCCAGGCCATCACGCTATGTGGCGCAAGCTTGACCAATGCTCCGGAATGGGTCGGCATCTTCGGTATGACCTATGACGGTCCCATCAATAGGTCAGACTGGTCCATGTTGGCTAACGTCAATATCCGCTACGAAAGCGACCGCCGGACGAGGACCAATCCATTCAACGGTGGGTTGTTGGACATATTTGGCAATCAGGTGGTTCCAGCTGTACCTGCACCGTTTGATGTTCAGGATGCGCATTTCAAGGTCAACGCTCGGCTGGGCTTCACCACACCGGACGAGAGACTGACCTTCGAAGTATGGGGTGTGAACCTGACCGACGAGATTACCCGTTCGATCACTTTCAACACACCGCTCATCGGTTCCGGGCCGAGTGGCACTGCCTCAGCGAGCGCCTTCATTGAAGAACCGCGAACGTATGGCGTAACCGTAAGAGCGAGGTTCGGCGCACAATAACGGGTAACGCAAGCAATATCAGGGGACGCCGGCGTACTGCGCTGGCGTCCCCTTTTTTGGCGACCCAAATTTCAAAATACATCTCGCCTTTGCGCATGAAAAATTGACGAGAATTAGCGCCCGCCAGTCTTGCGAAATCTCCACCTTGAGTGGAATGAACATTCCAAGAGGGAACTCGCGAAAAAGTTTATATTGGCAAGAACGAAAAGAGCGGAGCCGAACGCGTCAGTTGATTTTCGCAATGAGTTAGCGCCGAAGAACGCAGCAAGCTCGGCATAAGGGGAGGCAAGACAAATCAAACGAAACCGGACTTGCTTAGTGAAAATATGGCGGCGTCGGCGACTAGGGGCGATTTTTCCGGGACTGGCCTAAAAGCAACGCTTGTAGGTACTGATCGTCTCGTTCAGACAAGGCATCAGATGCTCCAGAATGCCAGCACCGCCCGAAGCGCAGCAACGAACGCGAGCGGCTGGTCCAGCATGAGATGATGGCGCGCAT
>SBHJ01000175.1 GCA_006226465.1 Alphaproteobacteria bacterium
CCGCCCAGCGAGGGCAATGGCCGCGGGCCACGCATTACGCTGGAAGAGATCACAATCACCATGCCCGACGGAACCGAATATGATGCCGATCTGGTCGGCGCGGATTCGGCTTCGGATCTGGCGGTGCTCAAGATCAATTCCAACCGCACCTTTCCCTTCGTGAAGTTCGGGGATTCGTCCAAGGCGCGCCCGGGTGACTG
The DNA here is from genome assembly GCA_006226465.1 of Alphaproteobacteria bacterium. Lineage (GTDB taxonomy): Bacteria > Pseudomonadota > Alphaproteobacteria > Sphingomonadales > Sphingomonadaceae > Erythrobacter. Next base: position 201 of record SBHJ01000175.1, read on the forward strand.
GGTGGTGGCGATCGGCAATCCTTTCGGCCTTGGCGGCACCGTGACCAGCGGGATCATCTCGGCAGTCTATCGCAACACCGGCCAGGGCGGCGCTTATGATCGGTATCTGCAGACAGACGCCAGCATCAATCGCGGCAATTCGGGCGGACCGCTGTTCGACATGCACGGCAATGTGATCGGCATCAACAATGCAATCTTTTCGCCTTCGGGCGGCAGCGTGGGAATCGGTTTCGCGATTCCTGCGGAGATCGCCGCACCGATCGTTGATCAGCTCAAGTCCGGGCAGGAGATCGAACGCGGCTATCTGGGCGTGAGTATCCAGCCGATCAACGAGGATCTGGCGGATTCGCTGGGGCTGCCGCACAATCGCGGCGAGTTCGTCCAGACCGTTGTCAAGGACGGAGCCGCCGATCGCGCGGGCATCAAGCCGGGCGATGTCGTCACCAAGGTCGATGGCCAGGATGTGACCAGCGACCAGACGCTGTCCTACCTTGTTGCCAACATCAAGCCGGGCAAGCGCATCGCGATCGACCTTCTCCGCGATGGCAAGCCGACCCGGGTTTTTGCCACCGTCGAAAAGCGTCCGAGCGACGAGGAACTGAGCCAGCAACAATTCGACCCGGATGCGGATCAACCAGGCCCGTCAGACGACCAGTCAGGCGGGGTGGTCGAGGAGAAGTTGGGCCTGCAGGTTCTGACGCTGACTCCGCAGATTGCCCGCCAGCTGGGGGCGAGCGATGATACGGTCGGGTTGGTAATCGGCGCGGTCGATCCCAATGCCGACGCCGGACGCAAAGGGTTGCAACGCGGCGATATCGTGCTGTCAGCCAATTATCGCGAAGTCGGGTCGATCGCCGATCTTGAGAATATCGTGAAAGAGGCCGAGCGCGCCAATCGCGAAGCGGTGCTGCTGCGCATACAGCGGCGCGGACGCCCCGCGCAATATGTGCCGGTGCGGCTGCGCTGACCTATCGAATCACGCGGAAATTGAGGGCGCTCGGAGCAATCCCGGCGCCCTTTTTTCTTGGCACCAAATATCAGTTTCTTGGCTGCTGGCGCGATTCGCGCGTGTTGTCCGAAGGCCGGATCGTGCGCGGCATGGGCGGCTCGGGCGGCAGGCGCTGGCCGGTTGCGCGTTCAAGAAATTCGTCACTGGCCGCCTGTCCAGGGGCTTGCGGTCGCAAACCGGAATTCGGCAATTGCTCGCCCTCGACCGGGAAAGGTACGCCATCCTGCGGCTGCTCGCGCCGCCCCGGCTCGATCAGGTTGCCCTGCTCGTCGATGAAATAATAATCGTCCGGATCACCGTAGAAATATTCATCGTCCGGCTCCAATTGCCATTCGGGCAGGTGCAACTCCGTATCGAATTCCTCGACCGGGCGATCCTTCACCGCATAGCGCATATAGGCAGCAAAGGCCCGGGCCGGGGCAGCACCGCCCTGCAAGCCAGCCACGCGCTTGCTGTCATCGCGCCCCATCCACACACCGGTGGTGATGCCCGACGAGAATCCGACAAAGTAGCCGTCCTTGTTCGAACTGGTGGTGCCTGTCTTGCCCGCCACCGGACGGCCGATCTGCGCTGCCCGGCCTGTGCCGGTATTGACCGCGGTCTGGAGCAAATCGGTCATCCCGGCCGCTACGTAATCGGGCACCAGCTTGCTGACCCGCGGTTCGCGATGCGAATAGATGACCTCCCCACTGGAAGTGGTGACCTTGGTAACGCCATAGGGTTCGACCGAAAGCCCGCGCGCCGAAACCGCCGCAAAGGCGCGGGTCATGTCGATCAACCGCACCTCGCTGCTGCCCAACACCATCGAAGGATAGGTTGAAATCGGCGAAGTGATGCCAAAACGCCGCGCCATGGATGCGACCGTGCCAAATCCCACTTCGTTGCCGAGCTGCGCCGCGACCGTGTTGACCGAATAGGCAAAGGCCGTGCGCACATCCATTTCCCCGGCATTGCGCCCGTTCGAATTGCGCGGGCTCCAACCGTCGATGGTGACCGGCGTATCGACCACCCGGTCCTCCGGCGTATAACCGGCTTCCAATGCGGCGAGATAGACAAACAACTTCCAGGCCGACCCGGGTTGGCGCATGGAATTGGTGGCGCGATTGTAATTGGTCTCAACGTAATCGGTCCCGCCCACCATCGCCAGGATCGCCCCGTCGCGATCGAGACTGACCAGCGCGCCCTGCGATCCGGCGGGCGTATTGGCCTTGACCGATTCGGTCGCCGCGCGTTGCATGCCGACATCGATCGTCGTCCAGACCTCGATCGGCTCGAAGGTTTCGGGCAGCAACAGGTCGAGCTGCGGCAGGACCCAATCGGTGAAGTAGCGCACCGAGTTCTGGCTGCGCGCCTTCTTGAGCCTGACCGCACTGACATCGACATTCGCTTCGGACGGCGAGATGTAGCCTTGCTCCTCCATCAATTGCAGCACAACGCGCGCGCGCCCCACGGCGGCATCGACATCGGCGGTCGGCGAGTAGCTGGAAGGCGCCTTGACCAGCCCGGCGATGATTGCGGCTTCCGCGGTTGAAAGGGTGGTCGCCGGATGGCTGAAGAAATTGCGGCTGGCGCTGTCGATGCCGTAAGCGCCACCGCCGAAATAGACCTTGTTGAGATAGAGTTCGAGGATCTGCTCCTTCGAGAATTTCCATTCGAGCGCCATCGCCAGCACCGCTTCGCGCAATTTGCGATCGAAAGTGCGGTTATTGTTGAGGAAGACGTTGCGCGCCAGCTGCTGGGTGATGGTGGAGGTGCCGCCAATCCGCTTGTCGCCGGTGAAAGATTCGAGAATTGCCCCGGTCAGGCGGATCGGATCGACTCCGAAGTGCGAATTGAAGCGGCGATCCTCGACCGCGATCATGGCGTGCTTCATCGACGCCGGGATCTGGTCGTACTTCAGCCATTCGCCGTAGCTGGGGCCAAGCTCGACGATCTCGGTCCCGTCGCGCGCGCGGACCAGTATGGTCTGCGCGTTCTGGGTGGCTTTCAACTGGTAGAAGCTGGGGATCGTCCGGGACGCGACACCGACCGCAATCGCCAGCACCAGCATACCGAGCAAGGCAGCAGAGCCACCCCACACAACCAGCCGCCTGGCCCACGTCCTGGTACGCGAGTTTCCGCCGCCGCCAGGCTTCCCCTTGCGTCGCTGCTTGCCGCGCATCTCCTCGCCGCGCCGCTCGGAGGCAGCCCTGCGGGCGCCGCGCTTCATGCGCATCTTTGCTTCACGGCGCGACGTCACCCGGCCAAAACCCTGTCTTCCCTGACCACCATCCCTGTCGGCATGGATATACCAATTGTAACCTTGCGTGAACGCCCGGTGCGCATCAGCTGTCGTCGAAGTCCAGCGACGCGGAGTTGATGCAATAGCGCATCCCGCCCTGGTCCGGCGGTCCATCGGGGAAGACGTGGCCCAAATGCCCGCCGCAACGCGAGCACAGTACTTCGGTGCGGATCATGCCATGCGAAATATCGCGACGCTCTTCCACCGTGCCCGCCTCGGCCGGACGCGTAAAGGCGGGCCAGCCGCAGCCGCTGTTGTATTTGGCATCGCTGCCAAACAGCAGGATGCCGCAGCCTGCGCAGTGGTAGGTTCCATCCGCGTAGTGCTTGTCATACTGGCCGGTAAAGGCGCGCTCGGTCCCTGCTTCGCGCAGGACATGGTATTGCTCCGGTGTCAGCCGCTCGCGCCATTCGGCATCGGTCATTTCGACCTTGTCGCTCATCTCCACCTCCTCACAGATCGACCTGCGCATAATGCGCCGGTGGCTGGATAACGTCCATCCGTTCCGACAAAAGCGGCCGGAAGCTGGGCCTGCTCTTCAGCACCGAGTACCAGCCGCGTGTCTGCTCATGCCCGGCCCAGTCGATCCCACCAAGATAGTCCGCGACCGAAATCTGAGCCGCCGCCGCCAGATCGGCAAGGCTGATCGTCGAACCCGCCAGCCACGGGCGATTGTCGATCAGCCAATCCATATAATCGAGGTGGCCATGCGCCATCTTCATCGCCTGGCGCAACGATCCCGAATCCGGCGGCTGGCGCAGCACCAGTCGCTTCTTCATCCGCTCGTTGAGCAGCGGCGCGGTGACGTCGGCATAGAAATTTTCATCGAAGAGGGCGACCAGCCGGCGGATTTCGGCGCGATTGGCTGAATTGCCATTGATCATCGGCGCCTTGTCGACTGTCTCTTCGAAATATTCGGCGATCGCCCGGCTATCGGCCAGGACCAGTTCGCGCTTGGCATCGACCAGCACTGGGGTGCGTCCGGCAGGATTGAGGTTGAAGAACATGTCGCTGGCGGCCCAGGGGTCTTCGCGGACAAGTTCATAGGCGACATTCTTCTCGCCCATAAGCAGGCGGATCTTTCGACTGAAGGGACAGAGCGGGAATTGGAACAGGCGCCACATGCGCTTACGTCCTTGCCTCAATTGCTCGGCGAAATCCACCGGCCTGGGGCTTGCCGATGCGGAAATCGGGTGAGTTTTCTAAAGGCCGGAGTTTTCCAGCATGGTGAGGCAGGCAGGCATGACCTGATCGACCTCATTCGCATCGAGCAACCGCTGCGCTTCCACTTTGGCCATTTCTGCCACCTGCTCGCGATCAAGGCCGGTTTCATCGATCAATTGCGCCATGACCCGCACAAAGAATTCGCGGCCGCGAGCGTCAAGATCAGGCCATTTTGCCGAGGATTCATCGCCGCGCTCCTGGCCATACGAAACCAGCGCAAAGGCGGCCGAACAGCGCAAAGCCGCCTGCGCTTCGGGCGAAAGTGTGGGAATCGGTGCATTTGCGGGCACCTGGGCGGCAAGCAATGCTGCGAGAATGGCTGGGATCGTCATGGTGGAACCCTATAGCGGCAATGCTGAACCGCCCGCTACGAGATTCGCAAAATTCAACGACTAAGCAGGAACACAGCGAATTCCGCGCGCCAGTTTGCACCCAGGGGAGAGATTCCCTGCCCGCCGTTGAAATACCAGCTCTGCTCGATTTGTACGCCCATCTTCCCGATCAGATCGTGGAAGTCGCGGATCGTCGCATGGTGGATATTCTCGGTCTCGTACCAGCTCACGGGAAGGGCGCGCGTCACTGGCATGCGCCCGCCGAACATCAGTGCAGAGCGGGTCCGCCAATGCGCAAAATTGGGGAAGCTGACGAAGGCCCGCCGTCCGACACGCAACAAATCTTCCAGCATCCGGTCAGGCCGCGCCGCAGTCTGCAAGGTCTGGGACAGGATGGCGTAGTCGAAGCCGCGATCGGGGTAGTCGGCCAGATCGCTATCGGCATCTCCCTGGACCACCGACAACCCGCGCGCAACGCAGCGTTCGACCAGGACCGGGTCGATTTCCAGTCCACGCGCGTCCACGTCATGCCGCTTTACCAGTTCGGCCAAAAGGCTGCCGTCCCCGCACCCGATGTCGAGCACACGGCTGCCCGGCGCAATATTGTGCGCAATCACTTCTAGATCAGGGCGGAGCTGGCTCATCGCTGATATATGTCGGGAAAGACCCGCTCCATTCCGCTCTGCGGCCGCGCTAGCTCGTTCCATCCCAGTTGCTTGTAGAGGCCGTGCGCATCGGCAGTGAAAAGCACCCAGCGGCGCAGATCCCTCAGCTCCGGATGGTCCTGGAGATAAGCGATCATCGCTTTCGAAAGGCCCAGGCCGCGATGTTCTTCCAGTACGTAAACATCTGCGAGATAGCCGAAAGTCGCGCGATCGGACACGACTCGGGCAAAGCCAACCTGCTGCCCGTGCGCAAGCGCCGCAACGCACAAGCTCCCGCGAATTGCACGTTGCACGATCTCGAGGGGAACGCCCGGTGACCAATAGCTGCGTTCGAGGTATTGATGTGTGGCGATGGCATCGATCGCCGCTGGATCCTCGGTCAATTCATAGCCGGGAGGCAGATCAATCATTCGAGAAACCCCTTTATCACCCGGTCTTGCGCCGGGACATCGAGCAGGAAACTGTCATGGCCATGGGGGGCGCTGAGTTCGACAAAGCTGACCGCTGCACCGGCGGCATTGAGCGCGTGGACGATGTGGCGGCTTTCCGCAGTAGGATAGAGCCAGTCGCTGTCGAAGCTGATCACGCAGAAGCGCGCCTTCGAATTAGCAAAGGCATCGGCCAGCCTGCCGCCATGCTCTTCTGCCAGGTCGAAATAGTCCATCGCCCGGGTGATGTAGAGATAGCTGTTGGCATCGAACCGCTGGGTAAAGCCGCTGCCCTGGTAGCGCAGGTAGCTTTCAACCTGGAAATCGGCATCGAAACCGAAGCTCTTGGCATCACGATCCTGCAGGCGCCGCCCGAACTTCTCGGTCAGCCCCTCCTCCGAAAGGTAGGTGATATGCGCGGCCATCCGCGCCACGGCGAGGCCCGCTGCGGGCGGCTCTTCGCCGTAATAGTCGCCCTCACGCCAATTGGGATCGGCCATGATCGCCTGACGTCCAACCTCATGAAAGGCGATATTCTGCGCCGAATGTCGCGCGGTGGTGGCGATCGCCAATACCCGCGCGGTGCGCTCCGGAAAATTCGCCGCAAGGCTCAACGCCTGCATCCCGCCCATCGATCCGCCAATCACGCAATAGAGCTGCCCGATCTCCATCTGGTCGAGCAGTGCTATCTGCGCGCGCACCATGTCGCGAATGGTGATGACCGGAAAGCGCATGCCATAAGGCTGGCCATCGCTCGCAGGTGAAGCGGGGCCGGTCGATCCCATACAGCTGCCAATCACATTGGCACAAATCACGTGGAACCGATCGGTATCGATCACCTTGCCGGGACCAACCGAATCCACCCACCACCCGGGCTTGCCGGTTATCGGATGCGGGCTGGCGACATATTGGTCCATGGTCAGCGCATGGAAGATCAGCACTGCATTGGATTTGTCTGCATTGAGTTCGCCATAGGTCTCGAACGCGATTTCGACGCCAGAAAGCACCTGCCCGCTGTCGAGCGGCAGGTCATTCATAAGCGTTACGCAGTTCGAAGCGACGGCAGGTGCCATGGGGCATGCGACTTGGGGTAGGCGATGGCGCGTGTCAATCGCACACTATCATAGGCACCATTTCCTCCTGTCCTTGCAGGGTGAAAGCGGTTATGCGCGCCGCCGATATGAACAACCCGCGCACCTCTCGCCCAGAAGGCAAACCATGGATCATGGGCATTCACGCCTATGTCCCGGGCAAGGCCATGGCGAGCGACGGGCGGCCGCTGGTCAAGCTGTCCGCCAACGAGAATCCACTCGGCACCAGCGAGGCGGCGCTGGCGGCGCGCGCGGCGGCGCATGGCCCCGCCTCCTATCCCGATCCGGACAGCCGCGCGCTCCGCGAAGCGATTGGCGAATTGCACGGCATCGACCCGGCGCGGATCGTGTGCGGCACGGGTTCGGATGAATTGCTCAACCTCGCGGCGCAAGGCTTTGCTGGACCGGGCGATGAAGTGCTGTTCGGGAAGTACAGTTTCGCGGTCTATGATATTGCGGCACGGCGATGCGGCGCGACCCCGGTCGAAGCGCCTGACATGGATTATGGCTTGGATGTCGATGCGCTGCTGGCCTGTGTGAACGAAAGTACCCGCGTGGTGTTCGTTGCCAATCCCAACAATCCCACCGGCACCTATATGCCCCGCCCAGAGCTGGAACGGCTCCATACCCGTCTGCCCGGTGACGTGCTGCTTGTGATCGACCAGGCCTATGCGGAGTATCTTGACGACGGCGAGGATGATGGTGGCATGGCACTTGCTGCGGCCCATGACAACGTGCTGGTCACCCGCACATTTTCCAAGATCTATGGCATGGCGGGCGAACGCGTCGGCTGGGCGACCGGCGCGCCGCAGCTCATCGACGTGCTCAACCGCATCCGCGGGCCGTTCAATGTCACCGCCAGCGGGCAGGCAGGGGCATTGGCGGCTCTTGGCGATCAGCAATTCGTCGCCCGCTCGCGCGATCACAATGCAACCGAACTGGCCCGCTTTGCTGAGGCAATCGACAGCCTCGGCAATCACGGATTGCGCGCCGTACCTAGCAAGGCCAATTTCCAGTTGGTGCTGTTCGAGGGTGAGCCGAGCGCCGCCGCCGCGCTCGAAGCCATTACCGAAGCCGGCTATGCCGTGCGCCACTTGCCGGGGCAGGGCCTGCCCCATGCCCTGCGCATCACGATCGGCAAGCGCGAGGATATGGACGCCATTGTCTCTGTGCTGCGCAATCTGGTCGGGGAAAGCGCATGAGCGAGGCGCACGAGATCAAGCGGGTCGCGATCATCGGCCTCGGCTTGCTTGGCGGTTCGATCGGCCTCGCCGTGGCGAAGCATGCCCCTGACATCGTCACGACCGGTTATGATGCCGATCCCGATGTACGAGCCAAGGCGCGCAAACGCGGCTTGGCGGGCACGATCTGCGACAGCGCCAGCGAAGCCGTTCGGGATGCCGATCTGGTGGTGCTGTGTGTGCCGGTTGGGGCCATGGCTGCGGCCGCACGAGACATGGCCGAAGCCTTGCCCGAGCACGCCATCGTCAGCGACGTTGGCTCGTCCAAGGCCAGCGTGTTGAGCGACCTGACCGCAGTATTGCCGAACCACACCGTGATCCCGGCCCATCCGGTTGCCGGAACCGAACAGAGCGGGCCGGAAGCGGGCTTTGCCAGCCTGTTCGGCAATCGCTGGTGCATCATCACCCCTCCTGCAGATGCTGATGAAGCCGCGGTCGAGGCGCTCAGCCAATTCTGGCGCCAGCTCGGTTCCCGGATCGAGATCATGGATCCCGAACATCACGACCTCGTGCTCGCCGTAACCAGCCACATCCCACACCTTATCGCCTACACCATTGTCGGCACCGCGTCCGATCTTGAGGACGTGACGCGCGGCGAAGTGATCAAATATTCGGCCGGTGGTTTTCGCGATTTCACCCGCATCGCCGCTTCCGACCCGACCATGTGGCGCGATGTGTTCCTGCACAACAAGACCGCCGTGCTCGAGGTGCTCGGGCGATTTACCGAGGATCTCACGGCGCTCCAGCGAGCCATCCGTTCAGGCGATGGCGATAC